>DATCTN010000032.1 GCA_036567965.1 Candidatus Kryptoniota bacterium | reverse complement strand
GGGGGAGAATTAAAGAGGGAGTTATACCTGGCGCTCGGCACCCACAAGGCTCACAGGCAGGAGTACAACTCCTTTTGGATTTAGGTTCGACAGTACAATTGTCGAACAACGAACGTCTTTTGACTGAGTTTCTTTCTTCTCCCCCTTTTAGGGAGAGAATTAAAGAGGGAGTTATACCTGGCGCTCGGCACCCACAAGGCTCACAGGCAGGAGTGCAACTCCTTTTGGATTTAAGTTCGACAGTACAACTGTCGAACAGCGAAAGAACAGCGAAAACCGTCGAACGGCAAATTGGATTTCAACTTGATATTATACCCGAAAGTTTCTACACTCTCTTCGAGAAAATATCAGGACGGCCCATCATGAAAAAGATCTATCCTATTATTCTCATTCTGAACTTCATATCCACATTCGCATTCGGTCAATCCGAACTTCTTCCCTTCAATCCGAAATTGAAGACCGGATACTGGCCGGCGCATTGGATCACATGCCCAAATGTCCCGGCAGAGAGCTATGGAGTTTTCCATTTCAGAAAAAACTTCGAACTGAAAGATGCCCCGAAGAAACTACTTATCCACGTTACCGCCGATAATCGATACCATCTTTTTGTCAATGGTGAATCTGTCGGGCGCGGACCCGCGAGAGGAGATCTCTACAACTGGAACGTAGAGACTTATGACATTGCCACTTTTCTTCATTCCGGCAAAAATGTCATCGCCGCTCTCGTCTGGAACATGGGTGAGTTCGCTCCCATGGCGCAACTCTCGGCGAGAACCGGTTTCCTGCTCCAGGCGGATAATCAGGAAGACTACTTTCTGAATTCTAATGCAACCTGGAAAGTATTACACGACAGTGCCTACTCTCCATGCGCGACGGACATATCGAGCGAACTGGAAACCTATCTCGTTACCGGACCCGGAGATGAGGTGGTTGGAAAGAATTACCCGTGGGACTGGGAGACGCTTAGTTATGATGATACCTCATGGCAGCAGGTTGTCGATGTCCCCGCGGCCGCAGTAACATCCGGATATGGCAGCGATAATGTGTGGACGCTTGTGCCGAGCATGATCCCGCAGATGGAGTATCGTGAACTTCGACTTAAGGAAATTCGATACAGCACGCCGATCGCCGTCAACGACACGTTCACTGACGGTCGGCACCCGCTTTCGATACAGCCGCATCAAAATGTTTCTCTGATACTGGATCAGTCGTATGAGACGGTCGCTTACCCCGTGCTGAGCGTTAGCGGCGGAGAAGGGAGCAAATTAGTCGTTACATATGCTGAGGCAGCAGTTGACAGTCAAGGGCGAAAAGGAAATAGAGATGACATTGACGGCAAGTTCATCCGCGGGCTCTACGATGTCTTTTATCCTGATGGTAAGAGCGACAGGTTCGAACCGCTTTGGGTTCGAACTTATAGGTACATCAAGCTCGATATTCAAACCGCTGACAATCCAGTTACTATAAATGACTTCTATGGCGTTTACACCGGATATCCGTTCGAACGAGTTGCAGAATTCGAGAGCAACGATTCATCGCTTCAGAAGATCTGGGAAGTCGCGTGGCATACCGCTCGTCTTTGTGCCGGCGAGACTTACTTCGACTGTCCTTATTACGAAGAGTTGCAATACGAGGGCGATACGCGTATCCAGGCTCTGATCTCATTATATAATACTCGTGACGACCGGCTCATGAGGAAAGCCATTCACGATTTTTATGATTCCCGCACGCCCGATGGGCTCACACAGGGAAGATTCCCGAGTCATCGCCTCCAGGAGATTCCTCCATACTCGCTATTCTGGATTTCAATGCTTCACGATTATCTCATGCTCAGGGACGATACTGCCTTTGTGAAACAATACCTTTCCGGAATTGTCCCGATCATCGATTGGTACGAGAAGCACATCGATATGAAATACGAAATGCTCGGACCGATGAACTGGTGGAATTTTGTTGACTGGAATCTCTCTTTCATCGGCGGGATACCGGACGGCGCGGAGGACGGCCACTCTTCTGTGATCACCGAGCAATTCATTTATACACTTCATCAGGCCGCTGACCTCCTCAAGTACTTCGGTGAAGACGCGTCTCGATACGAAAGACTCGCCGGAGTTTTGACCAAAGGTGTCTATGAACATTGTTTTGATGTCCATCGGATGGAAATGGCGAATACACCGGAGAAAGTCCATTTCAGCCAGCACGCTTCAATATTCGGCGTGCTTGCCGGAGTGATCCCGGAGAATCAGCAGCAGGACGTCATGAGACGGGTGCTGACAGACACGACACTCAGCCAGGTGACTTATTATTTCCGTTTCTATCTCACGAAAGCGATGGTCAAAGCGGGACTCGGAGATGAATATTATGATCATCTCACTCCGTGGCGTGACATGTTGAAGATAGGTCTCACAACGTTTTCCGAAACCCCGGAGCCGACACGATCGGATTGTCACGCGTGGTCGGCGAGCCCGGCTTACGATTTTCTCTCGACGATTTGTGGGATTCAACCTGCCGAGCCCCGTTTCGGGAAAGTAGCCATCGTTCCGCATCTCGGTTCTCTGCAAAATGTCAGCGCTTCAATGCCGCATCCTAAGGGTGAAATAAAAGTCCATCTGGAAAGGACAGGTAAATCGGGATTAACTGGTTCTATCGAGCTCCCCGAAGGGGTTGATGGATACATTTTGTGGAACCATAAGCGGACGGAATTACATGGCGGTGTGGAGCGAGTAGTGCTGCAGTAAGAGGCAGCAAACAACGCACTAGACTCTTTTACCTGATACTCTAGCTGGTCTGTAATGGGTCACGGGCCGGAGTGTAACTCCCATCGGAGGTAAGTTCGACAGTGCAACTGTCGAACAGCGGACGTCTTCTGGTTTAGTTTCCTTATTCTCCCCCTCTTAGGGGGAGAATTAAAGAGGGAGTTCAACCTAGCACTCGGCACTCACAAGACTCACAGCCCGGAGTACAACTCCTTTTCGATTTAAGTTCGACAGTACAACTGTCGAACAACGAAAACCCTCCATCAACGAAACCTCGTTTCTGTCAACCGGATCTTATTCATCTCCCCCTCTTAGGGGGAGAATTAAAGAGGGAGTTAAACTAGGCGCTCTACATTCACAAGACTCACAGCCCAGAGTACAACTCCTTTTCGATTTAAGTTCGACAGTACAACTGTCGAACAACGAACACCCTCCATCAACGAAACCTCGTTTCTGTTAACATAGTCTTATTCATCTCCCCCTCTTAGGGGGAGAATCAAAGAGGGAGTTCAACCTAGCACTCGGCACTCACAAGACTCACAGCCCGGAGTACAACTCCTTTTCGATTTAAGAAGTAATCAACTCTCAGCAACTCTTCCCGCGCCACTCTCTCTGTCGGAGCATCTTGCCTCGAATATCATTTTACCGGCAGGAATTTCTCGTCGACGTTCCACCCTTTGATAGCCACCATCACCTGACCGCTCCGCTCAGACGGCGCATAATCGATCGTTACCTCCTTTTCCTCGCCGGGCAATACTGACACATAATTATCGCTGTAAAAGACCGGAAGTATTCTGCTTTTTGTGGCGGAATTTACAAGAGAAATGCGGTTGAAAAAGGCGACAGGTCCGCCCGAAGGATTCACAAGCATGACTTCTATCCTACCGGGATTTACCCGGGTCACCTCTACTTTCATCGCGGCTTTCGGCATTGCACCCAGTCCGGAATAATTTCCTGACGAATCCGGGAACCAGTAGAAGTTATCTGTGAGAACCTTATGAGAGGTATCAATGAGACGAACCGATAGGAACCCTCCGTGTGCCATGAACAAGGGATCGATGTCTCTATTTATCCACGAAAATTTCTGAACGGATGTCGGGCTGAGCTCCACAAAGAGTTGAGAGATCAGGGAATCCTTTCCCGATATGTCGAACGTCCTCGCCTGAAGCATCAGATCGTGATACTGACTGAAAGTGTGATTGGCAACCATTAGTATTCCGGCCGATGGATCGTACATGGCGTGAAGCGGCTCGCAGGCGTGGTGCAAACCGTAAAGTCCCGCGTTTGGATCGAGGTAGCAATCGTACATCTGGCCGCGCAAAGCCGTCCACGGGTTCTGAGTTTTCCAAATAATGAGACCTGTGTACCAATCCCACATATGCGAGATGTGTCCTTCCATCAGCGCCCTGTACTCGTCGTAGTTCACGAGCTGCGCTTTGTCCGCAAAATCCTGCACGCTTATCGGATTTCCATACGCGCCAATGAACTTCCCGTAGCCGGCGTACTTGTGGTATCTCCAAACCGAATCGAGTGTGAGATAATCAGGTCCGGGTATCGTCATATCCTCATTCGGGATGAATCGCTGGAGAGATTCAATATCTCCCATTCCAACCGACCCGATCTCGGAATTGAACGGGAAAAATTTAGTCTCCCAGAAGAAATCTGTGGGCTCGATCCGATATGGTCCGTCACCTGTTTCGCCGATTGAGTTGTACGACATGCTGTCGACGTTTGAGTAAGAAAAGAAATACCGTGTGCTGTCAATGACGGGGAGGAGCGAGTCCTGCATAACTGTGAGTATGTCTTCCGGCGGACTGATTTCGTTCCCGCCGCAGTAAAACGCGAGCGAGGGATGATTGCGAATCATTTTTACCTGGTCCGCAATTGATTCGAGAAAAAGATTATGATCATCGGGGTATCTGCGTCTGGCCCACTGATCGTCCTTTTTTGTCGCGTCTATCCATTTACCATTGCAGTCGCCCGACATCCAGAAATCCTGGAACACGAGGATGCCGTACCTGTCGCAAGCATCGTAGAACTCCGGTCTTTCGGTGATCCCGCCTCCCCAAATGCGAATCAAGTTCAGGTTCATGTCGCGGTGAAAACGGATTTCCGCATCGTACCGCGCGGCGGAGAGTCGCAGCATCGCGTCAGATGTTATCCAATCTCCTCCTTTTATGAATATTTTCTGTCCGTTGACAAGAACCTCCCTGCTTCTTGTGTGATCGTTCCATGTGGTCTGAATCTCTCGAACTCCCGTTGTCACAATCTTCTTGTCCGACAATTCGCCGTTTCTCACGAATTGAAATTCCAAAGCGTAGAGTTGCTGCTCGCCATAACCGTTCGGCCACCACAATTTTGGATTCACCAGTGTGTAATCGGGAAGACGGATTTCGATCGTTGTGTCAGGCGGGACTTCCACATCTTTTTTTACCAGTGCTCCCTGGAGGACATATTGCAGTGAGCCCTCGACTTTTTCTTTTGTCGGATTCTGAATCTCGGCACTTGCCTCAATGATTGCGGGTGCCTGAGGCCTATCCGGAAATCTAATTCCCGGGACATGAGTCACGACATGAATATTTTTGAGGCGGATCGGTCCGGTCTTTTCAATCGTCACCTTATCCCAGATGCCTGTGTTCCTGTCGTGCACCGGTTGGATCCAATCCCATCCCGTGACATACTGGTTCGACAGGCTTTTCGCGATTGTGCCGTCGCCGCCTTGACCGCCGTTCGGATTGCCGACCGGATCCGGAGGATAAACGAGAACCGCAAGCCGGTTAATCGAATCTTTCTCGAGGAACCGGGTGATGTTAAAAGTCCGCGTAAGAAACATTCCGAACTCCGTCTCTCTGTTCAATTTGTGCCCGTTCAAATAGGCATCAAAGCCGTAGTTGACTCCGCGAAATTTTAGCCAGACCTCCTCATCACCGGTCGGGTAGACCTCGTGAAAGTCCTTCACGAACCAGTAGGTGTAGTGTGCCGCTCCTGTATCATATATATCGGGAATTTTCTTGTTGTTCATTCCATAAAATGGATCCGGGACTAGACTGTCGTTCAACAATGTGGTCAGGACGGTTCCGGGGACGGTAGCCCGCATCCAACCGGACATGGTCGACGATGGACTCGACAGCGTTTCCCCGGTCGAATGTACATCACGGACATTTTCGCAGACCCAGCCGGAATCCAGCTCGTACCGGACTCCGCGCAGGGCAGCCGCATAATTGCGTGACGTGAGAGCAGAAGGGGTGCAGCCACTATTCAACACGATTCCGGATACGATGAGTGTCCCTATCAGGAGTTTGTCAGACCTCATTCGAATTTTCCTCCATTCAACAAGTATAATTGATTCGGTTGCAGATCATCACCATTACTCGACCGCAACAATCTAATTTGGCAAAATTCCTCCTCAGTTGTCTACAAGATGACAGAGATAGTTTTCTTGCAGGAGGGCGAGCGTCGGAGCGTCAACATGTTTCGGCTTAGTGACTCCGCGACGGCTAAAATGAGCTGGTCCCCATTTGGTTAGAACCTGAGCGGCAAATTTTGGGATACAGCCGGAAGGTAATAACAACATGGAAATTAGAGGCAAATGGACGAACTTATTTCATTAACCGGAGGAAGGATGATGAAATCGAATTTCATTTTCTTGACAACATTGAGTTTACTGATCGGGAGTGCGGGCGCGCAGACTCTCCGGCATTCGATCGATTCGCTCGCAACCGGCTTCAAGGGAGAAGTTGGTTTATTTGCGATAAATCTCAAGAATGGCGACACAGTTTCGTACAACGCCGACACAAAATTTCCCACGGCAAGTGTAATCAAGATTTACGTCCTCGCGAAACTGTACCAGGATATCGCCGACGGAAAGTCTTCGATGAAAGATGAAGTCACGCTGCGTGACTCGGACAAAGTGGCCGGAAGCGGCATACTCCTCTTCATGCACGACGGGTTGAAGGTGACCCTCGGTGATCTTGCATCGCTCATGATTGACATGAGCGACAACGCCGCCGCCAATTTCCTCACGGACAAAGCTGGAGGTGTCGAGGAAGTGTCCCGGTATATCCAGTCGCTCGGCCTTTCAAATACGAGAGAACTTGCGAAGATCTTCGATAAGCACGTGTACAGCGATTCAGCCGAGCGAAAGGTGTACGGCATCGGGGTGACTACACCGCGTGAGACCGCTGACTTCCTGAAGATGCTGTACGAAGGCAAGATTGTGAACAAGAAGAGCTCGAAAGAGATGGTCGACTTAATGAAGTACCAGTTTTATAACACAAGCATCCCGCGGTTCCTTCCGACTTACAAGGACACGATAGGGATCGCGCACAAAACGGGGGCGTTGGACAATACGAGGAACGATTGTGCGATCATCTTCACGCCGCGCGCAGATTATGTGCTGTCCGTCTTCACAACAAACAACGAAGACCAGCGCTGGATTACCGATAACTCAGCTGAGGTTTTTATTGCCCGCGCATCTGAGCTCATCTATGACAGTTTTGGAAGATAGGATGTTCTCACCCGGGCGGTGACTCAACCTAAAATCGATTGAACGTACGGCTTCAGTTCGCTCCGTGGCGAAATGAATTCTATCCTCGTATTTTCCGTAACACGTATCCGCAGTTGGATGTTCCGGTTCAGCGCTAACCATCGAAGTTCCCACATCATGAGACAAATTTGTCTCTGTGCCTCCGTGTCTCTGTGTTTAAATTCAACCACGAGAGGCACGCCTGCGTGCCGAAACTGTCCCAGCAAACACTCCGGCGTGCAGGCACGAGAGACATAGAGGAAAGAAACTATTCTCTGTGCCTCTGTGTCTCTGTGTTTTAACTCAACCACGGGAGGCACGCCTGCGTGCCGAAACTGTCCCAGCAAGCACTCCGGCGTGCAGGCACGAGAGACACGGAGGAGAGATGTTATCCTCTCTCTCAGTATTGTCCTGTCGTGAAAGTGGAAGAATAGCTCTTCGACAAGGGAGTTCCATCAGACGACTTCAACGCCGTCGAAACTGTCACAGTGTACTGCGTGTTGGCTGCAAGTGATGTTGCCGGAAAAAAGGTAAAGGAGCTGATGGTTCCACCGTTATAATAGGTGAACCTACCGCTGACACTCGGACTTAGACTGAACGCCGTTCGAATTGTGGATGTGTCGATGGGCGCGTTGCAGTCGACCTCAACATTTGTGCTCCTCCCTGATCCGTAACTTCCGTTTGAAGGATAAATGCTTGTCACGGTGAACGGTATTGTCGCGAATGAGAAACTGTACGGCGCGGGAAGATTGCTCCCTCCCTGCGATTTCATCGCGGTCGAGATTGTCACCTTGTACGTGGTACCGAGTACAAATTGAGACGACGGTGTAAAATTGAAAGCGGCCGTCGGGTAATAGTAGTTGAAACTAATTGCACCTGTGACGGGCGGACTTATGCTGAATGCCATCTCCGCACTCGAGGTGTCGATGTTCCCGTTGAAATCTACGGAGATGCCCTGGTACTGCGGCCAGTTTGTCGCGCCGTCCTGGGGATTGGTGTATGATACTTGGAAAGGCGTCGTGGAGAAAGAAAAGGTGTAGGCAGACGGAAGACTCGTACCATCTTGCGCCTTCATGACTGTGGAGACCGTAACGGTGTACGTCGTCCCCATCGCTAAAGCGCTCGTTGGGGTAAATGTGAACCCGTTGTTATTTCCGTTAACGCTGAAAGAACCTGCAAGACTCGGGCTGATGCTGAATGCGTGCAGTATGCTGTTGGTATCTATCGGACCACTGAAGGCGACTTGGACAGACTGGGCGGAAAGAATTCCTGTAGAGCCGTCTGACGGATAGGAGGACGTCACCTCGAACGGCATTGTCGTAAAAGTGGAACTGAAAGGGGCAATCATGTGCGTGCCGTTTGTCGACTTGAGTGCGGTGGAAAGCGACACGGTATATTTCGTGTTGAAACCAAATGCTACGGACGGGATGAAACTGAAACTCGAAGGTGACTGACCGAAGTACTGTAACGATCCGGCGACATTGGGGCTGATTGAAAATGCTGGCCGGAGTGTCGTCGTGTCTATTGCACCGGTCATGTTGACACCGACCGTGTACGTCGTGCCGATCCCGGTACTACCGTCGGAAGGATAAAATGAGAACACCTGGAAGGGTGTTGCCATAAAGCTTTCAGAGTACGCGGTTCCAAGCTGATGCCCGTAGTTGTCGCTCACCGCCGCAGGGACATTGACCGTGTAAAGAGTGTTGTACTCGAGCGTATCAGGAGAGGAAAAATACGCGCGTGTTGAATCGGATGAATAGACGAACCATTTGCCCTGCAGTGCGGGCGTGATGCTGATCTGCGCGAGTGTGCTTGCCTCAATCGGACTGTTGAAAATCAGCTCGATGCCGTTGGCGTCAGTTATACTGACATTCTTGTCGCCATTCGAAGGATAACCGGTGATGACGCGGAATTTTGGTTCCGGCGTAAATGAAAATGTATACGGACTCTGAAGATGATTCCCGTTTATGTCCTGGAGGGAAGTATCGAGTGTGACCGTGTAGGTTCGTCCAACTACGTACGGTAGCTGATAATGGTATCCGTTGCCGATTGCATAATTCACTGAGTCGACGACATCGAGCTCGACAACATCATCGAAGCTCGCAGGTTTGTCGGGGACCTGCAGAGCAGTTGGGACGAGCTTCTTTTCACTTTTAGAATTACGGTTAGAGTACGGAGGGTAAATTACGTTTTGCGCCGAGTGAGGGACGACTGCAACGGCTCTATCGAAGCCCTTACAAGTGATCGCGCCGGTCTTTATGGCGTAAGTATTCATGAGCTTGTTGAATTGCACGACGAACGAAGGTCTCGCGGTCCCGTCGCCGGGATTGAAGACGTTGAACGGTCCCGTACCGCCATTTGCCGGCAGCGTGAAGATGACGGCAGGTTTCACCGACGGATCGGAAAGGCTCCCGGTGTCTCCGGCAGGATTGTTATTCTTAGTGCAGCCCGACACCAGAATCGTAACAGCGATCAGCGGCAACCACCGCGAGATCGGATTAAGTTTGGAAATGAAAATAATGCCCATCATTTGTCTCCCCTGTTAACACATTTTATGCTCGAGGCAACATGATCAAACTGGACATAATGTAAATCTCTCGTGAAATAATTTCAATCTAAAAGAAATCGCGGAGGTGGTTTGCTTTTGGAAATCCTATTTCAATTTTCGGACTTTGAGTCTCTACGGCGATCTTCAGGCATAGATACATTTGTTCTGAAGTTAGTTGAGCGTGACGATGTCCACCGAAATGCGCTCAGGCCGGTACGCCCGTCTTATCACCCATATAAATAAGTTTCACCCCTGCTTCCTGCGCGTACCTTGTGATCCTGTCGTCTCTATAAAATTCTTTGTAATAAACTGTCGTGATCCCGCTATTTGCTATGAGCTTGAAGCAGTTCAGGCAGGGCGAAGCTGTGACATAGATTTCCGTATTGTTTATGTTCACTCCGTTCTTCGCAGCTTGTGCGACTGCATTTGCCTCCGCGTGCATCGTGCGGACGCAATGACCGTTCTCCATGTCATGTCCAACGTCGTCGCAATGCGGCGCGCCGCGGAGACTCCCGTTGTAGCCGGTAGACAAAATGACCTTGTCCCGCACTATCACCGCGCCGACGTTCTTTCTGTCGCACGTGCTTCGCGTGGCAACTTGTTCGGCTATCGACATAAAATAATCGTGCCATTCGACTCTTCTTTTTGCCATTGTCAATTCCTTTGGTGGTAAATGAATAATATCTGAAGTCGGGCCAAAACACAAACCGCATCGAAAATATCTAATCTGCAATATGCGATCCATCGGTGGTGATCAGTTACGCTTCGCATTGAAACCCCTTGCTTGAATTTGTCTCATTGAGTAATGTATGCTCGTGCAATCACTTATGAATCATTCGAAAGGGCGATCATGGAGATGGAGAAGGTTGTTTCAAGCGCTCTCGCTGGAGTCGTGCTGATGCTTACGGGCGGAAGTGTCAACAGCCAGGCGCAATCAGGAGAAGTGACGACGGTTAATCATGTCGATCTGAAAAGATACATCGGTACATGGTATGAGATAGCCAGGTTACCTAATTCCTTTCAGAAGCAATGCGCACGTAACACGACGGCGACATACACGCTTCGTGATGACGGGAGGATCGATGTATTGAACAAATGCACTAAAAGTGATGGGGACGTAAGCCAGGCAAATGGAGTGGCGAGGATTGTAGACACAACGACCAATGCAAAACTCGAGGTCAGCTTCGTCAGATTTCTTGGAATTCAATTCTTCTGGGGAGATTACTGGATCATCGGCCTTGATAGTGAGTATCGATATGCTATCGTCGGGACGCCCTCTCGAAAGTACGGCTGGATACTGAGTCGTACCCCCGCGCTTTCGGATGAAGACCAGAGGACCGCATTCGAAATTCTCAGATCTCAGGGATACAATCCGAGCGAATTCATAAAGACCGAACAGACAAGGTGACCGCTGCAGTCACTCGCTCTTTTCGGTGTACGGCCTATTCGGATGCGCGGGAAATTACAAGCTTAGTGTCTCCCTTTCCTTTCTCAGTATAACTCCCTCTTTAATTCTCCCCCTAAAAGGGGGAGAAGAAAGAAACTCAATTAGAAGACGTTCGCTGTTCGACAGTTGTACTGTCGAACTTAAATCGAGAAGGAGTTGTACTCCTACCTGTTAGCCTTGTGAGTGCCGAGCGCCGGGTACAACTCTCTCTTTAATTCTCCCCCTAGATGAGGGAGAAGAATAAGTGCAGCTCCGCGTAACATTCTTTTCCGTGCGTATGAAATGGTGCATCGTTTGCTTGTCGGGAGCGTGTTCCATAGATTTGGGAGAGTTACGCCGGGCAATCAATGTTTGATGATTCACGCGTCCCTGGAAAATGTCTGAATCCATAACCACATCGAACCTCTCCAAGAACTTCGGCAAACTCCGCGCGGTCAGGGAAGTCTCCCTCCATGTGAATGAAGGCGAGATCTACGGCTTCCTTGGACTCAACGGAGCGGGAAAGACGACAACGATTCGCATGCTCCTCGGCATGATCAGGCCCACTTCGGGAGAGGCCCGACTGTTTCAAATGAGTGCCTCACCCAAGAACCGCGACTTATGGAACAGGGTCGGCTATCTCGTCGAGATTCCCTACTCGTATCCGGACCTGACGGTCAGGGAGAACCTGGAAATAATCCGCAGGCTCCGCTCGATCACCGATCCGCAATGTGTCAGTTCGATAATCGAAAGACTCGGTCTCGAGGAGTATGCGGACATACCGGCAAGACATCTTTCGCTCGGAAACGGACAGCGACTTGGGCTCGCGAAGGCACTCATTCACGAGCCGGAAATGCTGATACTGGATGAGCCGGCAAACGGACTCGACCCTGAGGGAATCGTTGAGATCCGCCGGATGCTCAAGGAGCTCGCAGCGGAAAACGGAGTCACGATATTCATATCGAGTCATATTCTCGGAGAGATTTCAAAATTCGCCAATCGCATCGGGATCATACACCGCGGAAGATTACTTCGGGAGGTAGACACGGATAAGCTTGAGGGTCAACTGCGCCGCCGGCTTCTTGTCTCGACAAGAGACAATCCGAAGGCGAATTCGCTCATGAAGAAACGGGGATTAGCGGCATCGGTGCTTGGAGATGGAATGCTGTCTCTGGAGGACCAGAAGGCAATAGCAAACCCTGAGAACGTGGCGTCTCTTCTGGTCAATGGAGGTTGTCCGCCCGTGATGTTGAGAGTAGAAGAAGAGGACCTCGAGTCGTACTTCCTGCGCGTGATCGGCTCAACCAGCAACAGAGGAGAAAGCTCAAGATGATAGGACACGGGTTCGACGGGACGGAAATGGGTGTCCGGTGATGACTGTAGTATTTGATCCATGTAATTCCGTGAGTTCCGTGTTCTCCGTGTGCAGTCTCTTCAGAATGGATTTCAAAAGATGAGTTCTGTATTAGCGGCATTGTGGTCAGAAGCGCTGAAGGCACGGCGGTCGAAGGTATTCGTGGTCACGGTAATCCTGTTCGCGTTCGTCGGCTTGATGATGGGGCTCCTGACTTTTGTCGTGAAGCATCCTGAGATCGCGGGGAGATCGACAACGATCAGCGCGAAAGCTTCCGCACTCGGAAATGCCGATTGGCCGAGCTTTCTCAGCCTTCTCATCCAGACGATACTGGCGCTCGGTTCGCTTGGATATGGAATAGTGACAAGCTGGATATTCGGGCGGGAATATTCTGATCGGACATTGAAAGATCTCCTCGCTCTTCCCGTTCCGCGTTCCGGAATTGTCGCCGCGAAATTCATAGTAGTGGTGATCTGGAGCGTAATTCTCTCACTCGTCCTTTTTGTCGCAGCGTTGATTACAGGTTTGGCTGTCGGGTTGTCCGGCTGGTCGGGCGCACTTGTACAGCATGCCTTCATTACATTTTCCGTCAGCGCACTCCTCACCATTTTGCTTTGCACGCCGGTGGCATTCATAGCGAGTGCAAGCAGAGGATACCTTCTCCCGGTCGGGGTGGTCATACTCCTTCTCGTCATGACGCAGCTTGTGGGGATGGCGATGCCTGGTGCGATGGCATACTTTCCGTGGGCAATACCGGCAATATGCAGCGGTGTAGCGGGGAGCGCGCTTCCACCAGCCGGACTTGTCAGCTGGATTGTGCTCGGCCTGACAAGCGTGTTCGGCTATTGGGGAACTGTAGCGTGGTGGAACCTGGCGGACCAGTCGTGAATCGGATCTGACAGAGGATCCAGGATGGACGATTCATGATTGGGCGTTGATTATAATCTCTCAGTTTTTCTTTCTCTCTTCTCGGCGTGTTTCCGTGTAAAATGCTTTCGACTTGGCCAAGACCTTTACGCAGAGAGACATTGAAGGCTCACGGAGTTCCACGGAGAAGCGATTTCTTTCCATGCCGCTCCGGCACGCTTATCGTCACTAGGATATCGATCTTCCTGAAACTCCATGTGCTGCGTGCCGTAGGACTCCATATCCGCAGAAAGGGAAACCTCTAATGAAAAAGCTTTCGGTCGCAGTAACACTTCTCGTGTTTCTTGTAGCATCTGCCGTGCAGGCGCAAATTGACGGCAAAGTAAACCTCGGCTTCACAGACAAGGTAAACGGTTGGCTGGCTGAAAACAGTGTGCCGGCGGCGGGGATCGGCGTGATTGAAAACGGCAAAATCAAATACGTAAAAGTCTTCGGCGAACTTAGAAAAGGGGTGCCGGCACCGGATAACGCCATATTTAATGTTGCCTCCGTTACGAAAACCGTGGTAACCATGCTGACTCTGAGATTGGTCGAGTCGGGGCAGTGGGATCTGGATCAGCCCCTCTCGGATTATTGGGTCGACCCGGACATCGCTAACGATTCCATGCTCGCAAAGTTGACGACCCGCCTGGTACTTACACATGAGACGGGATTTCCTAATTGGCGAAGGGAGCGTCCCGATGGAAAGCTCGCGTTTGAATTCCAACCCGGGACGAAATACCAGTATTCGGGCGAAGGATATGAGTACCTGAGACACGCATTGGAACATAAATTCAATCGGCCCCTGGAAAAGTTAACTGACTCGTTGCTCTTCAAATTGCTCGGCATGAAAGACACCCACCAGTCGTGGGACAGCACGATGGACGAATCGAGATTTGCGATGTGGCATGACCATGATGGGAATATGTATGACATGCCGTATAAAACGGGCGTGAGTGCTGCAAGCGATCTGCTTACCACGGTAGAAGACTACTGCAAGTTCGGACTTTTCGTAATGAGTGGCGCGGGACTCTCTCCGAAACTTTTTGACAACATGGTAACTCCGCATTCAAACATTCAGAAGCATAGTGCGGTCGGTTTAGGATGGTTCATTATAAACGGGCTGCCGAAAGGAGAATATGCGATCTACCACATGGGTGGAAATCCTGGCGTGAAGACAATTGCCGTCTTCCTGCCGAAGTCAAAACGGGGAGTCGTCGTCTTCACAAACGGGGAAAACGGAATGCACGTATACGATGACGTAATCAGTGCTGTGTTCGATATCGGGGACAGCATCTGCAAGTACATGTATGAAAGACCTAATATGCCGACAGCCGTAAATGTGCCCGACGGGCTGATAAATGAATACGTCGGACATTACAAGAATCCGGACGTTGAGATTAGTTCGAAGCAGTCAAATGAAATCACGCTCGTCGTGGGAGGCTTGCCGAAATCGGCACTGTATCCTGAATCGGCGAATAAATTCTTTATGAGAGAACTGGACATACAGGTAGAATTTGTCAGGGATAATGCGGAGACCGTCACCGGTATGATCTTATATTATAATGGTGCGAAGGCATTTGAAGCGACAAAATCAAAGTAAGAAACGTCCGGTCGACTTTTGTATGAGCGGACCATAAATCACCTCTTCTGAATAGCAATCCACTGCAAAGAGGCATGTAGAAGTTGTAAGTCCCTTTCTCGGGCTGTGCCTCGGCGTAGCAGTTAGGAATCAATTCATTGGTTGAAATTAACCACTGAGACGCAGAGACACGCCTGCGTGCCGGAACAAACGCTGATCACACTTCCTCCTGCACTTCGTTTCGGCGGACGGGCCGGGGTGCAGGCACGGAGAATAGTTTCTCCCCTCTGTGCCTCTTGTGTCTCTGTGGTTCAATTCGCCCTTGCGCGTTTGATTGTCCGCGGCATGTGCCATAGATTTGAGTAATCAATACCGGCTGTAAACAATGGCAATGTCTCGGGAAGGCCGGAGCAAAAATTATTCAGGAGAGTATAATATGAAGTTGTCAAAGCTATGGATTCTGTCGTTCCTGGCGCTCTCGTCTCTTGTAATGGCGCTGCCTGCCTCGGGCCAACCGGCAGATAATACCCGGTACGCGGCCGTATCATCGAATGCGGACACAGCAAAGGAAGCCCTATCCACAACCGAGCTGCTTGTCCGATGCGACGACATCGGAATGTGTCACTCCGTCAATGTCGCTGTGGAGGAGCTTGCCAAATCCGGGCTCAGGTTCTCGGCTTCTGTTTTATTCGTTTGCCCCTGGTACAGGGAAGCAGTCGGCATCCTGAAGAATTACCCGAACGTGGCGGTGGGCGTCCACCTTGCGCTTAACTCGGAATGGATGAACTACAAATGGGGACCGGTGTCCGGCAGGTCGGCGGTACCCAGCCTGGTCGACAGCGACGGTTATTTCTTTGGGACCACGGCGGCATTGAGGGCGAACGGACCGAAGACAGACGAGGTGGAAAGGGAGTTGAGGGCACAGGTCGAGCGGGCGGTCCACAGCGGGCTCGACATAAAATACCTCGACATGCACATGAGCGCCATCGATGGCAACCCCGAATACATGGCAATCGTCAACAAGCTCGCCAAAGAGTACCACCTTGTCGTGTCGAGGTCGTTGGGCGAGCAGGATGTGGAACCGATGTATTCAGAACCGGTCGACAAGAAGGAAAATGTACTGCTCGAGCGGCTGTCGCATCTTAGCACCGATTCCGTTTACCTCCTCGTCTGCCACATCGCGGTGAGCAGCATCGAGTCTGAAGCGCTTATCGATTCCAACCCCGGTGCGCCGCTGGACGTAGGCAAGAACCGCCAGGCAGAACTGAGCGCATTGTTGTCGCCGGGATTTATGAATACGATCGAGGCGAATAAGATAAAGCTGGTGAACTATGCCGATCTTGCCTCGCGGTCAGGCGAAGGAAAGTGACAAGGAACTCAAATGTCAAATTTCAAAAGTCAAAGCCGCAACTCAAATCGCAAAACTATCAGTTGTCTGCTCCACTCTTCACTTTTGAGCTGTAGTTTTGACATTTGACTTTTGAGTTTTGACCTGCATCTGCTTGCTGCAGTGTCTCAGTTCAAAATCCTGCCGATGAACACGTCCCTGGCATGTGAACCAATAAACCACTCTCCTGTCATTCCCGAATGCTCTTGTCGGGAATCCAGGACGAAGCCTGATCTGGATTCCCCATAGGGGAATGACAATGGGGACCAAACTGCAAGTACTGGCTCAATTTGGACAATCTATACTATCCCTTGCGAAAATGGAGTCCCGTCAGGGAGGAAGTGTGCCTCAAGATTAGTTGTATGGTAATGCGATTTCTTGTTGAACGGTGGTCTAGGAGTAGCTATTCAAGAAATCGCTCATTCTCTGTACGGGACGATCCGCCAGGGGCGGACCATTTTCGCAGGGCACCCTTTTCTTTCGGTTCACTTTCTTTTGGGTGAGCAAAAGAAAGCGAACATCAGAGAGTCTACAAGACTTGCAGGAATCAAGAGTACTTTCCTTTTGCTTGATCAAAAGGAAAGTACCAAAGGAAAAATCAAGGCTTACGGAAAAAATGGCTGGAAATTTCCACTTAAGAAGAAACGAATAAACTAGGCGCCTTACGGCGCCGTCGAACAG
>DATCTN010000031.1:300000-513174 GCA_036567965.1 Candidatus Kryptoniota bacterium | reverse complement strand
TCGCGTATCGTGACATGTTCACCACTTCATTGTATCTGCCTGCACCCATTACTCCATTACTCCATTTCTCCACCCTTTGTCCTAATGTGTTGTATATCTCTAACGTCACATTAGAAGCTTGTTTCAGATCAAACCGTATTGCCGTACTCGGGTTGAACGGGTTCGGATAGTTCTGATACAATGCATAATTCTTCGGTACATTTACAGTAACGGTGAGAGTTGACAAGTCTTTTGTAGTACCGTAGGTAGATACACTCTGTATCTTGTAATGATAAGTGGCTCCTGAGATTACTTTGTTGTCCGTGAAGTCATAGCTTCTTCCTGTGCTGCTGGTACCGAGACCTTTTAGACTATCGTTGATCGTGTAACTCGAGATGAGTTTGAATGAGGATGTACCAGGATCTTCGCGAAGGATATTGAATCCGGTATTGTTAACTTCGGATCGTGTCTTCCATGAGAGTGTAACCGACCCCATGTCGGCAGTGGCCAGGAAGTCCGTCGCCTGGACGGGGAGGGAGTAATCTGTCACAGACTGGAGGTATGGATAGCCGCTATTGACGCCGGCGTTTACGACCCAGGTACTGCTAAAGTCCCAACCTGCACCAGCAAATGTTGATTCCGTTTTCATTGCCGCAGTGCTCTCACCTGTGCCAGCGGCGCTAGTGGTTTGACCTGATGTTTGTACATCCCAGAAGTCGCCTAAAATAGTACTGCCACCGTCGAGAGAACCCAAAAGTCCGCCAACATTACTTGCACCCGCCACACTCCCGGTACTGTAACAGAATATTATTATAGATTCGTAGTTTAATCCCACAAGTCCGCCACCCAGAGTGTCTGCACAAGTAACAGCCCCCTTGCTGAAACTATTAACTATGGTGCTGCCCGTAAAAGTTTTGACATTAAATCCGACGAGCCCGCCAACCGCTGTATCTCCTCCGACTGAAGCAGTGCTGAAGACCTTCGACATAATGGCGTCATTATTAATGCCAACTAACCCACCGACCTGGCTAACGCCGCGGATTATACCGGTACTGTAGCTGGCGGATACCGAATCGAATTCATTATAGCCGATTAACCCACCGACGTGACTTGCCCCGGCGATGTTCTCATTGACAAGCCCGATATTCTTCACATTGCCACCATCAGATAATCCGAACAAACCTACATAATCAGAATTTTCACGGGAAATGCTCAGGCTTGAGATTGCAAACCCACCTCCATCATATGTGCCGGCAAAGGGCGATATACTATTTCCTATCGGCGAAAACCCGGCACTCGAATCCCAGCCTGAGGTTTGCGATGCATCTATGTCTGCAGTTTGTTTGAACCTTGATGTCCAGGAACTTGCGTGCTGTGTTATCCAATAAAGATTATCGAGAGTGGCTACGAGGTACGGGACACTCGATGTGCCACTGCCGAAAGGAGTGACTGACACCACTAAATGCGTTCCGTCAGGGTACTGGAATTTCGGATATGGGTACCCGTCGTTAACTCCATCGCCCATATACCAAACAGAAGTGTCCCATCCAGCGTTTGTAAACGTAAGAGGGTCCTTCAACTCTAGTGAGGTTTTGCCTGCAGCACCAGTTATGCTCCCTCCGCCGATGCCGGTCGATCCGGAGGAATCCGTATTCCAGAAACAGTTGACTATTGTAGCGCTGTTAGAGCCGGCAAGTCCCCCCTCATACGCTATTCCAGCGGTTGCTTTTCCCAGGCTGTAGCTATTTGATATTGTACCGTACGCATTGTTACCGACCAGCCCTCCTGCATATCTCAGCACGCTGGTGACATTTCCCGTACTATAGCTGTTACTTATCGTTGAGCCGGTATAATTTTCTCCAACGAGCCCGCCGACGTACGACTGTCCGCTCACCGTAGCGGTGCTGTAATCCTCACTTATCGCTCCATCTAGATTCATGCCGACGAGACCACCTATATCATTATTACTGGTTGTGTTGGTCCCATTAACGGAACCGGTACTGTAGCAGTCCGTTATCGCCGAACCGTTGTAGCCTGCAAGTGCGCCGACGTCTACTCTCCCGGTGATGAATACATGGACGAGTCCGATATTTTTCAATGTTGCTCCCTGAGTCCAACCAAACATCCCAACCTGAAGTCCGCTGCCACGAGCAATGTACAACCCAGAGATAGTGTATCCATTCCCGTCGTAAGCGCCTGTAAAATGTGTCGTGGAATTTCCAATCGGTGTAAATCCGCTATCCGAATCCCATCCAGTATCCGAAGATGCAGCTATGTTGGCAGTCTGCAAGTAATACGCACCCCATGCCGTATCGTTCACCGCCTGCTGGATCCAGGCGAGATTGGCGAGAGAGTCAACCCGGTATGGATCTCCGGCAGTGCCACTGCCGGAAGGTCTAACAGCTGTCTGTGAAAAGGTACCTAGAGCATTGAACAATACGCTTAACACGACTGCCGCAAAATTGTAAACCCACCGAGTCATCTCTCCTCCATTCCTCTCGCGCTCCTTAATAATGTGTATACAACCTAATCAGAATGTGGGTGCGATTGGCATTGACTTTCCATCTCCGCGATGAGATAGTCTTCAAATCCCGTCATTCTGAATCTTCCTAACTCAAAGTTTTGTCCCAGAACATGTGTCCCTCTCTTCTTCGTCAAGACACAAAGGCCCTATTGAATGAATCATGTAATGAGCGTTGAACGCAGGCCTACATATAAACTCGCAGCTTGGTTTACTTCTATTTCCGGGCGGCTTCTCAGTTTAGTCCAACCAAATCCGTAACGTACTCGAAAGTGATGGGGTTCCATCCTATTTATTGTTGCCTGGCTACTTTGCCTTTGATATTCAGAGCAGCCCGGAAGGAAATAGGTAAGGAAACTGAGATGCTGTTCGAAGACGCGGAAGGAGGCTTGGCAGAAACTGACCATGTGCAATTTGTTAGCTGGGTCGTACGGATCAGTTAAGACATTTAGCCCGGTTGCTCCTCGGGCAGGACTCGAACCTAACCACACATAGATAAAGATAGAAAGGATTTGTGTAAGGAATTTGTGCAAGTTCTTTGTGCAATTTATTCCCGGAAGTCCCCAATAATACCCCTCTCAAGCTGCGATTCTATTTGATTCTAACGCATTGAGGTGTGTGAACTGCTCCACGAAGAGAAAGAGCTTCGTGGGTAAGCTATGCCCGGGATGTAAATTATGCCAGTCGATTTCCCTTCGTTGCTGACGCTGTTCCATCTCCAAATCATCGACCCAGCAATTAAGTACAGCGGTTACTAACCTCATGTAATAACCGTTTCCATGCTCATTATCTCCCAGCATCACGATCCTTTTCTCGCTGAGATTATTCACGACCAGACCAAATAGCGAATCGGATTTGAAGACATCGGTAACGCGGAGATCCGGTCTACCGGATCGTGTACATCCGCTGATACAGATCATGAATACCAGCGCATAGCATCCGCCCTGGACTAATCTGGCCAAAAAAGAAATTGGATCCCTGCGGCAACGCATTTTTCTTTTCTCCATCTTACGCAGTCCCCTCAAGATGAGGACAAAATGTCTTGAGCCCGTTGAAGTTTCCATCATTGCACGACTCCATGTGGTGACCAATAGTCGGAACGCAAAATCATCCCCCGCGATATCTGCTAGTGTCATAATTTATAGCTTGCGCCGGAAATTCCCACCATCATGAGTGTGAAGCGGTTCGCCGCCTCGATTTCACCGGAGTTGTAAGGGCTCACCGCGGTCAGCGCCCCCGGCGATCTTAAGAAGGAAAAAACAGGTCTTTGACACCGGCTACACCGAAAAGTTGATTTTCGATCAAGCGCATTATAAGTTTCCATCGACTCGGTTAGCGATGTGGTTCGCGTCCATAATGCTGCACCATTCGTCGAGTTGAGACGTGGCACGGAAACATCGGTCGGTCAAAGAATATTGCGAGATGAACAAGAAACGTTCAGTCTACAGGTCATTCGCGGCGATCGCTGTCATTTCTTCGTTGATGGTACTATCGACCAGCTTAACAACGCCGGCCCAACCAACCGTAACCGCAAATAGCAACCTGGCGTTCGGTACAGTCGTCTCTGGAGGAGGCATTTATTCCGTCGCGCTTGCAAATGCTTCCGAAGGCAAGGTGACAATACGCGGCACCAAGAGGCGGGTCTATGTCACGCTCGTGCCCCCGGCGACGCTTACGAGCGGCGCGAACAGCGTCACTTACACGTGGGCGGCGGCATACAACAATACTGCGGACAATCCCGGCGCTGCGACCGCTTTCACATCCACAGCCGCTAACTTCGTACTCAGCTATAGAACCGGTGCAAACTATTATGCCTACATCTACATTTACGGCTCGATAAATTTGTCGGGGACCGTCCCTTCAGGAACGTATACTGGAAATTTCGTGGTGCGGGCTTCCTACAACGCGGGCGGAACTCCCAATCGAACAGCAACTATCACCGTGACGTGTACCGTGATCCAGAGTTTGACCCTTGCTTCGAGCGGACCGCTTACCTTCGGCACGGTTGTAGCAGGCACAACTCCCGCGGCCATAAATGCACAGACGAGCTCAAGCGCCGTTTCGATTACGGCCACCGGAAACGGCGGAAGCTCAGTGACTGTAACATATCCTGCAAGCGCAAGCCTGTCATCGGGCGGCAACAATTTGACATACACTCCGAGCCTTTATGGGGCACAATCATCGGCATCCCGTTCGAGTTCTACATCCGTAGCGAACGGCAGTACAGTCACGCTGGGCGGAACGACAGGAAGCGCGGGGAATTATTACTTCTGGCTTGGCGGATCGCTGGCGGCAATTCCAAGCGGCCAGCCCGCGGGAAACTACAGCGGCCCGTTTACACTGACGATTCATTACTGACATTCATTCCGGGACCGCCTCAGCTTGGTTCCCTAGCGGCGTTCATGAAAGAGGAGCGACAAATATCGCTCCTCTTTTGTTCCGGACATAAGTTTTATAACTATATCGAGCCGAATGCTCGATGGGCACTTCCAGGTATGTTTACTTCATGCACTTCGGAATGAACACCACTCCGCCATGTGTCCCGACCCATTTGTTGCCGTCTTTGTCCACGGCAATTGTCTGAATCGTGTTGTTCGGAAGTCTGATTATCGGAGTGTCCCTCGTGTAAGTCCACCAGTTCGAACCATCATACTCGACAAGTCCCCGGCCGTACGTCCCGACCCACAGGTTCCCAAATGTGTCGACAGCGATCGACGTGACGTTGTCGAGCCCAGTGGTGAATGAAGCGAGAGTAGCGGAGTAAGCTGGTACATTAGTCCAGTTCACGCCGTCGAAGTTCGAAAGATCACCAGGACTGCTGCTGCCAGCCCATGTGAAACCGGTGTTTCCTGCGGCCGCCACCGCCCAGATATTTTCGCCCTTTAGCTTTGAACTCTGGGGTTCCGATGTCCTTGCACCTTTAGCGAGTCTTCTCAGTCCCTCTCTATAGGTACCGATCCACATGTTGTCTGACCTGTCTATGAAGATCGCGGTGATGGTGGTGTCTTTAAGGTAGATCGTCCAATTCTTTCCGTCAAATTCCGCCAACCCTTTATAGGTTCCGACCCACTTCGTACCTCTCGAATCTATTACAACTCGATACACCGTGTTGTCCGGAATGGGTGAGTTATCCTTGTCGTACTTTGTCCACTGTCTTCCATCATACATCAGCAGGCCGGTCTTTTCTGTCCCAATCCATTTCTGTCCCATGTTGTCGATTGCCAGAGAGAAAATCTGATTGTTGCGAAGGAGAGAGTCCTTATGCGCAACCCATCCTTTCTTCCCCTGATATTCAGCCAACCCATTTTCAGTACCCGCCCACGCGTTTCCCTGGGCGTCAAACGCGATCGCCTGGACATTTAATCCCGGAAGCCCGCTCCTCATTCCATAGACTTCCAAACACTGAGACAGGACAGGGCGTGATCCAGCAATCAAAAGCAGAAACAAAACGACCGCCACGACAGTGGTGGTGAAAACCTTTTTTCCAAACCAATTCCGCAAAATCAATAAATAATTGGATCTCTCGATCATGTGACCTCCCATTTTATTATTTGACCATTAAAAGGCGGATGGAAATGAAATAGAATCCTCTGTGAAAATAGCTTAACGCTCCCAAGAATATAGCATATTTAATCCAGACACTCTCCTCTGACCGGCCAGCGTCCCCAAGAAAATTCAAGCGACCAAATGACAAAGTGGCCTTTATGAATTCTGGTGCACGCTGCGACCAAAAGAATTAAACGAGGAGCCGTAAGTAAATGGTTCCCACCGATAAGCCCTGACGATCGCTAACGAAGAATTACGACTGCATTAATCGTCTTCGATAGGATATGGAGTGAGCATTTCCCTATCCACGAGAGAAACCAATATCCCGTTTGCGAGATCGCCGATTTGCCATTTGTCCATGTCGTTTTTCTCTACGGTCTCAGCAGATCTATGATCATCGTAAATGCTTACGCATTCCCCCAAGTCGCCTTCCGCTATGAATCTGTAGTCCGCATTTTCACATCTTGCGATCATAGAGTAAACAGAGTATGGCTCTTGTTCTTCGCTCACGCGGCCTGATATGCTTTCTGTTTTATTGCTTGCCCGGAATGTTACCCTGTATTCTCCTTCCCCGATCATCACTACGTTCTGTACTGCGTCCAGATAGTTCTCCATGACATTCTCCATTTTACGGTAGATATATAGTATCTCACCGATGGAGAAATCGTATCATTGAATGATAATAAATGTGCTGCAGTGTACTCGGGGAGATAGACCCAGCCGAACCGGCGTGCGGGTTATTATCGTCTTTTGTTTCGCGCCAGGATGCCCGCCGCCTTATCCGTGACGTATTTCTTAAGCTCTTTCGGCTTCACTACTATTACGTCGCCGCCCCAGGACAACACCCAGCTCCCCACTTCCTCGATTGAGTTCACTTTCATTTTGAGTGTTACCCCGCCGTTCTTGTGCGGCGTGATTTCCTGGTCCTCGCTCCATGTTCGGCTGCTGATGATCCTTGAAACTCTCTTGTCAAACTCGAGAACCACTTCGAAGACATTTTTCCCGCTGAAGAAGCCGAAACTCCCGGCGTAGTAATCGTTTGCCGAATATTCAGGCGAGCGCTTAAATGTCTCGCCCGTTTGCGTGATCGACGTGATGCCTCCGACAATGAACTGCTTGAAGATTCCGTTCGACATCGCTATCAGCCTCCAATCGCGGTTGCCGGGAATGATGTCGTACGGTTCAAGAGTATATTTCATCAATTGCGAATCCTGATGCCTGACATAACTAATTTCAATTTTCTCACTCGACCCGATTGCCGCGACGAGAGATGTGAAAATGCCGAGAGTCTTTCCCTTTAATTGTTTCACGGTCAACGAAATGTTTTTCGGGAAACTGATTATCCCACCGACAGAACCGAGGTAAGATGCGAGGAGGACCCGATAGTCTTTCTCAACGAGATCATTCAGGAGAATCAATTTACCCTTGATGCTGTGGATATCGAACCCCATCTCGCGTAATTCACGCAAATCACGGTTGAGAGTGGCCACTTCAACATGGAACAAATCGCAGAGGTCGGCCACCGAATTTGTGCCGGGGTTCTTCTCCACGAGCGCAAGCATTTCAATTTGCCGGGCAG
Organism: Candidatus Kryptoniota bacterium; assembly: GCA_036567965.1. NCBI lineage: Bacteria > Pseudomonadati > Candidatus Kryptoniota > Candidatus Kryptoniota bacterium. Next base: position 505,549 of record DATCTN010000031.1, on the reverse strand, counting down.
TCTTTGTCCGGCTCGCGTTGAGATCAGTCCGCGCGGTCATGCCGTCTTACGCGTACAATAATTGCGCACCAGAGAATTCCATGAACAAATTGATCGTGATCTTTTTATTCTTGCGACTTCTCATTCTCAATGCAATCAACATCCGGCCAACATTGACACCGAATCAATTATTCGATCCCGGATCGCACCGAAAACCAGACTGATCGCGCAGGCTACCGGTGACGGACAGCCGCGCACGTTTGTCGCAAGCGCCATCGGGTACGATCCTCCCTATCAGATAACTTATTATGAAGAATTCGTCTATCCTGCCGCATGACCTGAAGGAAGCATCGATCGCGTCCCTGAGAATGTTGTCTCTCTGATTTCCGTTTGAATTTCTCACTCCATCAAAATCAAGCTCGATCATTTTCAATTCTCCTTTCGTACGTCTACGAAAGAATAAAGCGTAGGTGCTGTTAAAGTCTTATCACCAAATGATAATATTCGCAGCAAAGATCCGCCGGTCATCTCAGATAAGCCATTTTCTGGATCAGGGTCTTTCCTTCAACTTGCATCCTGGCGAAATAGATTCCGCTCGGTAGGTTTTCAGGGTTCCAGACATACGTGTGGTAACCGGCGTCTATCTTCCCGGAAGCAAGTGTCGCGATTTCGCGGCCAAGAATATCGAATATCTTCAGCGAGCCGCCGGCGGTTTTCGAATTGTGAAATTTAATTACCGTTCCACCGTTGAACGGGTTCGGATAGTTGGGAGACAGCTCGAATGAAGCTGCAAGATCGGAAATCCCCTTTTTTACAGAGGTAGTAATCGATCGAATCTCCTCGCTCTCAAGTATGCCGACGGTATCGCCGCCTTTATTCAGCATCACCAGTTGAACCGTTTTCGCGCTATCGGGGATTGTAACAAATTCATTCAGCTGAAACTCTTCGAGCGGGGTAATCTGGTGAGTTTCTCCACCAGATACGATGCCGCCACCGGAATCGAGGAATACCGCTTTCACTGTGCCAGCATAGAACACGCCGAAATCGCCGGACAACAAATGAGAATTCGGGTTGTACGTCAAGCTATCGGCAATTGCACCGACGGAATCGACGCAGAGAACTGGCCCTCTCATTTTCGCCGCCCACCAATTCTCTGTAAAAGTATACTGTCCGCCTGACGCCGGAAGATCCACGATCGGGCCCTTCACTTCGATTTCCATGTATATCGGAGGAGCACTCCCGCTTACATATACTGACACGCGCGCACCGCTATCGGGATATTGGGCCGTGTCGTAAACGTCGAAGGTCCTGATGAACGTGACAGTGTCGGAGACATCCGAGTAAGCGATCCAGCCCTTATCCGGGTCGGCGTAAATTTTCGCCCCGAGAGTAGCGAACTGGACACCGTAGATTCCCGGTGCCACCTCCCCTTTCCACGCCTGACTATTGCCGCCTTGCGGACTCACACCTGTGGGCCCGTAAACACTGTTCGGGTTGATCGGAAAGTATGCCCAGTAATTCCCGTAGTCTGTTCGCCCTGGATGACTAACTATCGATTGTGTTATGCTCCACATGCTCCATGATGCGTCCGTCGGGCCCTGGTTGATCATCGTCTGGTCCATCCTGACCCTGCTTGTTCCTTTGTAGACTGTTGCCTTTCGGAGAAATCTGATTCCGGGTGCGTACCACTGTTCGACAGGACCGAGAACAGACACAGAAGCCGAATCTCCCCAGGAGACTGTATCGAGGACCGAATAGTTTCCGTAATCGAGGTTCGGAGGAGGCGGCCACCCGCCGGTGTTCCACGCACTCTGCGGTGCAGGCCAGGTTTTGTATCCGCCAAAGTTGTGCCATTGTCCATCCAGCTTAGGCGAGTAAACGTTCCCTACCTCGGAAGAATTTATGAAAACCGACGGAAGTTCGCCGAGATCGTACTGCATGACCCGCCCGCCTATCGCCGGAACAGTCGCATGCGTTATCAAACCGTTATTGAGTACGATCGCGTTCCATCCCCAGCTTTTGTAATTAGAATCGCCCGCAACGGAAACCGCCGATGACTGCGCGTGGACAATTCTGCCCAGCAGACAAAAATAGATTAGGATAGTCGTTCTCATTTTCACCGCCTGATCCAAATTTCTGCCTCCTTTATGCCGCCTTGAGAACATTCGCCCCGATCAATCATGCCCGAAGCGCGTGATCGAAGATTGAATTTTACAAATCGATTTTCAATGCCCGGACGCCGAAGAACCGCGCAAGCGCGACACAGCCCAGTCCGATGAGCGCGAGAATCCATAATCCCCACAGCTCGGCCTGGAGCTGACCGTTGGATGAAAAATACTGGAACGACTGGTTGAACACCACCGAGCTCATGATCACCATCAGGCCCAGTGAAACCAGAAGTGATATAGTAGCGCCGTGGGATGACGATATCCTCACGGCATTTTTCTCCTTGTAGTCGACGAAAGCGCCGCCGAATACCAGTACCAGCGCAGGAAAAATTATTCCGCCCGCAAGACCGTAGGCCATGCTGGTAGGTATCAGGTTATGAAACTTCTTGAATGGCGAGGGCGCCGCATAACCAAGCACGGTTCCGATAACCGACAGGACCACGACACTCGGAAGAAGTTTCGAATAAAAAACATCCTTTAGCTTTACGGGTGACGACCTGATAAGCCAGATAGTTTCTCCTTCGAGACTGAGCATGGGATAGACGAATCGTACGGCGAGGGCGACGACCAGGAAGCTATCGAAAGCGAAAATGAGCGTGAAAGATGAAGTGATTATGAATGTGTCGGCAAGATAGATGCGCATCGCGAACAGATTGGAGAGAAAGACTCCGATCAGGATCAAGAGGACGATGAAGTGGAATGTCTGGCTCGGCTCGCGGATAAACATGAGGAAGTCCCTTTTCAGGAGCGAGATCGGCTTCCCTGACCGGCTCGCGAAGAGCTCGCCGTTTCCGTTCTTGTGTCTGAGTTTCCGCTCAAAAAGTTTCTCACGCGCGATCCAGAACGCGTCCTTGTAATATCTATCCGCGAGCTTGAACATAAGAATGAAAAGGCCGACAGCGATCGCGCACACGATCAGTGCCGAGGCCGCGGCACCCACGATATTATTTGTCGTCGAAAAGTAGAAAAAATTGGCAGCCCAGAAACTTGGCGCGAAATAATCCGGCTTCGGATCGAGCGCACCGAGGTAACGATCGATGTGGGGGTAATATTTCATAACATCGTTGAACAATTTGAACGGATTATTGAGCTCTATATAAACATATGTGCTCCCGGCATAAAGAAGCGTCACGAAAGCAACTGCAACCCGGATAGAAATCTTCCTGGAAATTTTGAGAATCAGGAGAAGGACGATCGAACCGATGCAAGCGGCCGAGAAGACGAGAGGCAGCACCGCGAGGAGAAGACCGAGTGTGGCCGTGATTCCCGCCTCGAAGTAACTCGCGTAACCGGCTACCGCGGCGAGTATCAGGACAAGCATAAGGGCCGAACTGTAAAGAAAAGAGTCGAGGAATTTCGACACAAAAATGTCCACAGGCTTAAGCGGAAGAGAATGGAGAAATTCAGCCTCGGTGTTTCTAAACACGGTCGAAAATGAAACAAGAATGTTTGCCACACTCACGATAGCAAAGAAGACGAAGAGGCCGAGCGCGAGAAGCCGGTGATAAAGGAATAAGCCAATCTTGGCGCTGGTCAATAGATAACTTGTCGTGAATTTGACGACACCGAAGGTGAGATACGCGAACAGGGCGAAAGTCAAAAGGGAGAAGAGCGATCGCGCCAGATGTCGGCTGAGCCGTTTTCCGCTTTCGAGATAAAGAAGCTTCAGTTTTATCTTTATGAGTTCTTTCAGCATAAACCGATCACGACGTCAGTTCCAAATATCTCTTCTCGAGTCGATCCACTCCGTCGCCCGCGAACTCGTCCATCCCGCCCTCGAAGACAAGTCGGCTCGTCCTGATGACCGCGATCTTTGTGCAGACGTCTCTCGCAAGTGAAAGCTGATGGGTGGTCAGAAACACTGCGGTGCCATTGGCGGCCGCAAGTCTAACCTGGTTTTTGAACGTTTCTGCGCCGCGCGGATCGAGCCCGACCATCGGTTCATCGATGACGATCAGTTTCGGCCTGTGCATGAGTGCGGAGGCAAGGACAAGCCGTTGCCTCATTCCCTGTGAGTAGTCTTCGATACGCTTGTTCAGCCATGGAGTTACTTCAAATATCTCGGACACCTCGGATATTCCCCTCGCCGCCTCCTCCTTCGTCATCCTATACATCTTTGCGACAAACAGGAGAAACTCCCCTCCGCTCAGCTTGTCATACAGAAACGGCTGATCAGGGACATAGGAAAGATGTTTCTTTGCGTCCTCCGGATGTGCGTGCGCCTCTACGCCGTTTATCATGACTCTACCGGAACTCGGCTTGAGGAGCGTGGCAATCATTTTTATTGTGGTTGTCTTCCCGGCTCCGTTGGGACCGAGGAAACCATAAATGTCTCCGGCCTCGACAGTCAACGACAAATCTTCCACCGCGACGAATGAGCCGAATTTCTTGGTGAGCGACTCCAGCTTCAGCATGAACGTTCCCGTGATTTCTGAATTCTGTACAACGAATGAATCGGCAATCTCTCCGCTAATTCATCCATCTTCATACAAGAGTTCATCGCCCTCTCCAAGCCTGCTACCCGTCCTATAAACATGATCGCATCTGAATTTAGTTTCCCTTATTAATTGAGGTCAATCTACTTCTGCTTAAAGACAAGTCTAATAGGGACACCCTGGAACCCGAATTTCTCTCGAATCCTGTTCTCGAGGAACCGACGATATGTTATCGAGATTTCCTCGGGAAGATTTGTAAACATCGCAAAAGTCGGCAGCTTGCTATCAACCTGAGTAATGTACTTTATCCTGATTTCCTTCCCTGTTTTTGAAAACGGCGGGGTCCGTTCAATGAGAGGAAGAAGATAGTCGTTTAACTCACTTGTTTTCAATTTGACTTTCGCAGAGCGAATAAGCCGGACCGCGTTCGAGAGCAGCTTCTGAACACGCAGGTTCTTTGTTACCGATATGAATAAGACCGGTACGAAATCGAGAATCCTCAATCTCTTTTTTATCTCTTCCTCATATTCGGATGTTGTAACGCCCTTCTTGTCGACGAGGTCCCACTTGTTCACTCCGATTATGACGGGTTTTCCCTGCTCGATCGTATAGTCTACGATCTGCAGGTCTTGTTTCTCGACTCCGACCGATGCGTCGAACAAAACGATCGCCACGTCGCAGCGCTCGACCGCCTGAAATGTCCGCAGAGTGCTGAAGAACTCGACAGATTCCTTGATCTTGCTTTTCTTTCGGAGGCCGGCGGTATCGACCAGGATCAACTCCTCACCGTTGAACTTCAGAGCCGTGTCGACCGAGTCCCGCGTCGTGCCTGGAACGTCTGTTACGATCGAACGGTTTTCTCCAAGGAGGAGATTAACCAGGGAGGACTTGCCGACATTAGGTTTTCCTATGATCGCAATTCTCTTGGCCCCTTCTGTGTCGATCTCTGTCGTGCTGTCCGGAATTGTCTTCACCGTCTCGTCGAGAAAATCGCCGACGTTTCTTCCCAGCTGGGCCGAGACCCCCATCATGTTGCTGAAACCGAGCTCCGAGAACTGGGCTACACTTTTTTCGTGTTTCAAGTCGTCGATCTTGTTTACAACCAGGACGACCTTCTTGCTTTTTTTTCGAAGGATATTTGCGAGCTCTTTGTCGATTGGATGCGGGCCTGCCGAGCCGTCGACCACAAGAATGATCGCGTCCGCCTCATCAACGGCGTATTGCGCCTGTTCCCTGATAGCTTTCTCAAAAACGTTCTTCGAGTCCGGCACGAACCCGCCTGTATCGATGAGAGTATAGGTCTTTCCCCGCCAGTCGAATGACCCGTATATCCTGTCGCGTGTGACGCCCGGTTTGTCGTCAACGATAGCGTGTCGCCCGCCTATGATGCGATTGAAAAGTGTCGATTTACCGACATTGGGCCTCCCGACTATCGCGATCGTCGACATATTATTTCCCGCCGCCCAGACCCACCGTTTTGAATTTGCCCGAGGCGACCTCAGCTCCCTTATTCACCGGCTCCATCATTTCGGCGCGCCAGTTCAGGTTCATGCCGCGGATCATTCCGGCGAACGCATCTACAACCCCTTCGCAGTGGTCCGTGCAGAACGCGATACAGGCCGACCCTGCTCCGCTGATTGTGAAGGCGAGGGCTCCGCCCTCAAGTGCCACCTTATTGAAGAGCTCAAAATGCGGTATCAATTTCTTCCTGTGCTTTTCATGAATCTCATCTCTTACGGCGTATCTGATCAATTCGTAGTTGCCCGTAGAAATCGCAGCGACCAGGAGTGAACTGTGCTGGACATTCGTAACTGCCTCCTTCAGGGTTATGCTGGAGGGAAGGAGCTTCCTTGCTGTTTCAGTTTCGATCTTGTTGTCCGGGAGGAGCACCGCAAACTTCAGTTTCTCGCCGATGTCGATTTTTATGTGAGAATATTTGCCATCGCCATTCCGGGCATTCACGATCATTCCTCCGTACAGCGCCGCGCTGACATTGTCGGGATGACCCTCGAGCTCTATCGCGAGATTATAAATATCAGTGTCGGCGAACTTCTTTCCCGACATTTCGTTTGCCAGCAGGAGGCCACCAATGATTGCGGCGCCGCTCGCGCCGAATCCGCCACATTCCGGGATTCCGTTATCGATCCTTATACTCAAACGCGGCACCTCGCCTAGAATCTTCTTCATGGCGACGACGACAAGATTATTCTCGTCTTTTGGGATCCCCGCCGACCCTTCGCCGGATACTTCGATATGAAGAGAATCCGCCGGATCCGATTCTATGACCATGTATCGATTCACGGCAAGACCGAGCGTGTCGAACCCGGGCCCGAGGTTGGAAGTTGACGCCGGAACTACAACTTTCAGATTAAACTCCTTTACTAAAATATATCTGCGCGATGGAGATTTTACAACGGAAGTTTGTGCTGAGTCATCCTTGATTTTCATGGACATGAGTGAGATTTTGTGCGTGCCATGATTCCTGTTTTGATCTTCTGGATGCACATTACGGCCGGCACTTATCTTTTCGCGAAGAGATACCACGAAGAAACCCTCGGAGAGGCGTTTCTCCTAATTTTATTTGCCGGAATCGTCTTCACGGCGGCGTGGACGTTTTCATCATTCATCATACATCTCGCTTTCGGAGAAACGGGAATAAACGAAATCCTGAATAGCGATTCACTTTCACTCATGCTCCTGACCGTCCTGGAGATTGTCTTTTATAGGATCTGGTTCGGGAGATCGAAACGGCAAGTCTCCGCCGGTGCATAAGCTCTCTTACTCGGAAATATCGGCGAGAAGGCTGACGGTGGATCAAGCTGCATCCGAGAAGCGTTCCCCCATATATGGATTTCTCGAAAATGTCAGGAGTCTTTACAATGTGGGATCGATCTTCAGGACTTCGGACGCCATTCTTCTCTCAAAACTATATCTTACCGGATTCACTCCGCACCCGCCTCGTCCTGAAATTTCCAAGACAGCACTCGGCGCAGTGGAAAGTGTACCATGGTCATACCATAAAAAAGCTGTCGAAGCGGTTCAGGAAATCAAGTCTGCGGGACTAAAGTTCGTGGTCCTCGAACAAACGAGGGAAAGCGTTCCAATCTGGGAGCTGCCTCGCAACCTGTTTCCGGTTTGCATTGCCGTGGGAAACGAGATCGGTGGAATATCCAAAGAGCTAGTGGATTACGCGGATATCGCCGTAGACATTCCGATGAAAGGTGTGAAACACTCGTTAAATGTCGCAGTAGCTTACGGGATCGCCGTCTACAGACTGTACGAAATGTATTGTGAAGTTAACTCGAAATCTGAATTGAAGAATCAACGACAGGTGTAAGCATCCCTCGTCATTTTCCGCATTCAGCCTCTCAACTTTTTAACATATCTCGCGACTCTTCGTTGGTTCCAAATTCTCAATCGTAAACCATTTACCGTAGATTTCCCCCGGCTCATTTTCCTGTTCGCCCTCATGCACATTAGAAGGCTGACGTGAAATACTCGTTCTTCTCGTCCGTATAGATTCGGATTACGCCGGCCCTCACGAGGTTGACGAGGATTCTGGACGCGCGTCTCTCACTTATGTTCACGAGTTTAGCGTATTCCTTCACCGTGATCCTGTTTTTCTCCTCGAGATGCTTAAAGAGTCTTCGCTCGCTGTCCCCGATGATTATCGAGAGCGGTTCGCTGTCCGAACTTTCGCTCTCGAGTATCTTTACAACCTCCCTGCTCGCGATAACACTCTTGTCGTTAATCCTGATATAGACTTTCGCGTCGCTGGAAACGAAATTCCTGTAATCCTGCAGGCGGTGAGGTTTCTTCCCGCTTTCCTCAACTATCGCGACGACGATATCCTTCCTGTTCAACTCGATGACCTGGACTATCGGTTCAATTCGCGGCTCGCAATAATCTCTCGCCGCTTCGTATATGAGGTCCATTTCGGACTTCTCGCTTTCAACTCCGTATATCGTCCCGTCGTCATCAACACCGAAGAGTATCATCCCACCTTTTGTATTAGCGAAGGCTATCAGTTCCTTCGCGATTTTTTCCACGGAGCTGAATTGCCGTTTGAATTCAATCTTGAAATTCTCTCCCTCGGAGATCAACGCCTTCAGTTCACTGATATCCATTCACCAGCCTCTTGCTTCCATTCTCAACGAGATGATTTCGAGCCTGTTCGACACAAACCGGGAGTCTGTGTTAGGATCGTGCCTGATAGGACTCGGGATTATCGCTGCAAGCCGGAGGCACTCTTCACGTGTAACCTGGGATGCGGACGTTCCGAAATAAACCTTGCTTGCAGATTCGACGCCGAAAATTCCACGGCCGAATTCGATCTCGTTGAGGTAGAGCTCAAGTATCCTGTCTTTCGTCAAATAGTGTTCGAGCATATATGCCGCGATCACCTCGTTCATCTTCGTGAGAGGATCCCGGCTGGTGGAAAACCACAAGTTTTTCGCCAGCTGCATGGTAATGGTGCTCGATCCCCTCACTATCCGCTTTTCTTCCCAATTCTTCTCCAGAGATTCCTTGACTTCGTACCAGTCGACGCCGTTGTGCTCAAAGAACGTTCCGTCCTCCGCGACAATCACCGCATGGATCAGAGAAGGTGAGATTTGTGACAAGGGAACAAAAGTATGGCGGATGAAGAACGGTTCATGATTTGTTTTTGCGTCTTTAATTCTCTCGTCCATAAGTGCCGTCGACTTCGGATTTGACATTTTCAGTTTTGCAACCGTCCACGGGAACGGGAGCATGACAGCTTCCACGACGAGGAGGACAAGAACAATTAAGGCTGCAGAATTTCGAACGACATGACGAGTTCGGATTTCAGCCGGCATCGGATTCATTTTCGTGAATCAAGATAACTCTGGAGAATGAGCTGCGAGGCCATACGATCCAGATTGCTCTTCCTCTGCCTCTCTTTCCTTTTCACGCCGAGTTCAAGCTGTATTCTTTGAGCCATTGTTGTAGTGAACCGTTCATCCCACTCGACCACCTCGATTTCGCCGTCAGGGCCGGACCGAAGCTTCTCTCTAAGTTTCGCTGCGAATTTTGCCGCCTCGATCGCTGAGACTCCTTCTTTACCGCTCAGCATCAGCGGTTTCCCGACGACGACCTTTCCAACCGACAACTTTACTATCATCGCTATTACTATTTCAATCAGGTTCCTGTCATTAGGTATCGTATCGAGACCGCGGGCAATTATTCCAGTCGGATCGCTTACTGCGATCCCTACTCTTTTCTGGCCAAAGTCGATTCCCATCATCCGTTTCTGTTCAGGCATTAGGTCCCTGTCCGGACGATCCGGCCGACATTCTGTCGACATGAGTCACGCTGTCGATCTTTTTCAACTTGTCGATCAGTCGTTCGAGATGTTCTTTGTCCTTGACATAGATAATGATGTGACATTCGAAAAGCTCGCCGCGGACTTCGGCTGAAACGCTCCGGATGTTCGTATTCTGATAATTAGTGACCGCATGCGTCAACTCCGTGAGGATTCCCGGCCGGTCGAGTCCCGACACGGTAACGCCGGCCACAAACAGGCCGCTGCTTTCGCCGGGCCATGTGGCATCGACGATTCTTTCTCTCGCTGCGTTTTCCAACCTTGCGAGGTTCGTACAGTTGCGCCTGTGGATCTTTATTCCCTCTCCGGTCGTGACGAACCCGACGATATCGTCGCCGGGTATCGGGCTGCAGCATTTCGCGTAAGAGAACTTGAGATCGGTGCGCGTGCCGTCGACTACAATTCCGTCGGATGCCCTGCGCGCAATCTCGACAAAAGTGTGCAGGGGTTTGGTATTTTCAACCGGCTCTCTCGCTGTCTTCTGCTGCGTGAGCCGCGCTATAACGCTGTCGGGTTCTATCTCCTCATCCGCGATCGCGATGAAAAATTTCTGCGTGTTGTCGAATTTAAGATCATGGAGAACTTTTGCGAAGTCGTCTTCCGCAATCGTCAGTTTGTGCTTCTTCACCCTCTTTGTCCAGATTTCCTCACCCTCGGCTGCTTTCTTTCTGGCTTCGTCGTTCAACCACCGGCGAATGTGCGCCTTTGCTTTCCGCGAGACGACAAACTTCTCCCAATCAGGATTTACGTTCTGGTTTGACGAGGTGATGATCTCAATCTGATCGCCGCTGTTAAGCTTGGTGTTAAGGGGCACGATTCTGCCGTTCACCTTTGCGCCGACGCAATGCGTGCCCACTTCGGAATGGATTTCGAAAGCAAAGTCGACGGGCGTGGATCCTCTTGGCAGAATCTGCAGGTCCCCTTTCGGAGTAAAGACATAAATCTCATCCTGGTACAGGTCGAGCTTAAAGCTCTCCAGAAAACTCGTCGCGGCGTCTTCGCTAGCGGCAACAGGCGGTTGTTCCAATATCTCACGAACCCACGAAATCCATTCGTCCAGATTCTTGTCAGACAGCTTTATGTCCTCTTTGTATTTCCAGTGCGCCGCCACTCCGCGCTCGGCCACCTCGTCCATCTGGTTCGTCCGGATCTGCACCTCGACCATCTTTCCTTCGGGACCGACGACGGTCGTATGGATCGATTGGTAACCGTTTTGTTTAGGAACAGAAATGTAATCCTTGAATCTTTCAGGAACAGGAGTGTAAATCTCCGAGACGATTCCATAGACGGAAAAACATTCGTTCTTATCGGCTGTATCGAGAATTACCCTGACCGCAAAGAGGTCGTAGATTTCCTCTATGGGCTTTCCCCTTTTCACCATCTTGTTGTAAATGCTGTAGATATGCTTGGGCCGTCCGGTAATGTCGAATTTAATTTCCTCTCCTTCGAGCCGCTTGCGTATTGGCTGGATGAATTTCCTGATATAGGCTTCACGCTCCCGCCGCTTCGCGTTCAACTTGCGGGAGATGTACTCGTAATCGGCGGCATTGATGTGTTTGAACGCGAGGTCTTCGAATTCCCATTTCACTTTTGCCAGACCGAACCGGTGTGCCAGCGGCGCATAGATTTCCAGTGTCTCCTTGGCGATGCGCTGTTGCTTTTCCGGCGCGAGGAACGCAAGTGTCCGCATGTTATGAAGCCTGTCCGCGAATTTCACGAGAATGACGCGCAGATCTTTCGCCATGGAGAGTAGCATCTTACGGTAATTCTCCGCCCGGGTGATGTCATGGCTCTCGACCGCGCCTGAAATCTTTGTCACGCCATCGACGATCTCGGCTATCTCATCTCCGAAATCAGATCGCACTGCCTTCAGATCGTAAGCGGTATCTTCGACCACATCGTGAAGAAGGGCAGCCGCGACAGAGATATCATCGAGTGGAATTTCTTTTGCGACAACAAGGGCGACTTCGTAGGGATGCGAGAAGAACGGTTCGCCTGATGCGCGAGGCTTTCCACGAACGTGCGCGTTCCAGCTGAATTCGAATGCTCGCCGTATGAGGTTTTCGTCTACCGTGAACAGGTTCGCCCGACACACTTCCAGCAGTCGGTTCAGTTTTTCAACGCTTTTTACATCAGCTAAATAAGACACCTTGTAAAATCTCCGAAAAAAGAGCTAAATCTTGCGTATCCAATCCCAATTTCAATTTAGAAACGCCACCGTAATTTCCAAATCTGGAGGTGTGAGCCTCAGGCCATAACCCCCCGTGCGCATCCCTCGATTGTCATTTTCAAATTCCATTTCCTAATTTCTTCTGTAATCACAATTCTGCCGCCGGCGGATGGAATCGTTTAGAAAATCAACTTGCGTTTCCCCGACAAGCATTGATTCCGACCGCGGGAAGCGATGGAACGGAAGGAAGCCCAGATGATACGAGAGATCCCGAGATCATTCATGGTTGGTGCATCGATCACGCTGATCGTGCTCGTAGCACTCTACTTTTTCACAAGAATACCTTCTGGCGGCGAGACGCTCCGCGTCCAATCCGCCGGCTCAAAGCTCGGAGGTGAACAGGTCGCGTATTCGGGCGGGGACAAGTGTGCGACTTGTCATCAAAGAGTGACGCCGGATATCGTGTACCAGTATGCGTCAAGCAGCATGGGAAAGTCAGGCGTGAAATGCGAGGACTGCCATGTAGTTGACAGGAATAATCCGATGGGTCACGACCATGAAGGTTTCTTCATTACCGGCGAGCCAACGCCGAAACAGTGCGCACGCTGCCATGTCAGAGAGACAGACGAATATCTTCACAGCCGCCACGCCGGGCCCGCCTGGATGGCGCTCACCGGCTTCGATGACTTCTCGCCGGAACAGAAGAAGCAAACCGAGCAGATCTCCGAACTCACACTCGGGCCGAACGGAATCCCAACCGCATTGAGAAATTCGATCTTCGATATGGAAGGCCCCAACGTCACTCCTGCGGCATGCCAGAGTTGTCACGAGATCGGAAAGCCCAACAAAGATGGAAGCATCGGAAACTGCAACAAGTGTCATTTGAGACACGAGTTCTCACTCGCCCAGGTCCGCAAACCTGAAGTATGCGGACAGTGCCATCTTGGTCCCGATCATCCGCAGGACGAGATCTACAAGGAATCCGCGCACGGTGTGATGTATGCGACTGAAGGAGAAAAATGGAACTGGGACCAGAAACCGGGTCGTCTCACAACCAGCGACATGCCTGCCCCGACTTGCGCCACATGCCATATGAGCGGGTTCGGCGGACAGGGAACCACCCACGAAGTTGGGACACGACTCACAAAATATCTCTTTGCCGCCGTGTCTACGGACAGACCGAACGGACAGCAGAACAGGCTGGCGATGCAGGAAGTGTGCGCCAACTGCCATTCGCAGACGTTCATTAAGAACGTATATCAACGTGCCGACAGCGTTACATCTTTTGTAAATGGAAAAGTCGCAGAGGCGTCCGCCATAATATCAGGATTGATCAAAGATAACATCATAACTTCTAAACCGTTCGCCACACAAATCAGTTTCGACGCCTTCGACCTGTGGCATTATTACGGCAGGACAGCGAAGTTCGCCGCATACATGCAGGGACCGGATTTCGTTCAGTGGCATGGAGTTTATCCGATGCTGAAACAGCTGAATGAAGTCAAAGAGGATGCCGCCGAGCTGCGCCGCCTGCATCGATCCGGAAGACGGCCATGAGCGAGATATCCGTGTTCCATCTTGCGAGAGTAAAGCTTCCGTTTGAAAAAAACCGGCTTCTTCTAATACTGGTTGGGATGAATTTCATTTTCACAGGGGTCGATGTAATTCTTGCGCATGCCGTGAACGATTTCGTCCCTTTGTACGAGCTCATCCCGATCTTCTTTGTGCCGCTTGCTGCACTTTCAAGTTTTCTCGTCGCTTTGAAGCCGAAGCCTGGGAAGACGATCGCACTTTTCCATATCTGTCTCATGGCGATTGGCGTAATGGTGGGAGTCGTCGGCACTGCGTTCCACGCGAACCAGGCGCTGAACCCGCTCGGACAGCTGACCTGGATATGGCTGACATTCGCGTCACCTATACTTGCCCCGCTCGCTTTTGCCGGAATTTCGCTCGTGGGATTGTACGCGGTGGTCGAAGAAAGGGAAACGGGAATTCTCGAGGTGCCGGGACTCGGCACGTTCAAGGCACCGATCTCGAGGGACCGGCATTTTCTCTGGCTTGTCGGACTGGGATTCGCGGCGAGTGCGCTCACGTCGATAATCGATCACGGCCAATATGGATATACATTATATAAGCTTATCCCTATCGCGTACGGACTTTTCTCGACAGGAGTAGTGATATCTCTGGCGGTTAGCAGGAGATGGTCTGCGGGAGATGAGCTCACATATTTTTGGACAATGGTTACAGGTATAGTTGTCGGGGTTCTCGGGTTCGCGTTTCATTTGTCGGGCGATCTAGCTGACAATGGCCGGCTCAGTCTGGAGAGAGTTCTTGTCTTCGCCCCGATCCTCGCGCCGCTTCTTTACTGTGACCTTGGGATTTTGGGACTGATCGTAGTTTCAAATGATTCCAGCGAGTAATTAGCAACTCGATTTTAGATTAGGACGCCCGGAAACGGGAGAGATACCCGAAAAATAGTGAAATTCCGTCATTCTCGTTGACTTTTTAAGCCACCGTGCCTAAATTGTTCGGCGATTCTGACGAGACTTCGGCGGCTCGCCGCCGGGGTGGCGGAACTGGTAGACGCGAAGGACTTAAAATCCTTTGGCCCCAAACGGGCCGTGCGGGTTCAAGTCCCGCCCTCGGCACAGAACGATTCAGGCACGGGCGATTAGCTCAGTTGGTTTAGAGCGCTACATTGACATTGTAGAGGTCAGAGGTTCGAATCCTCTATCGCCCACAGATATGAAAGAGAAGAGGTCAGAGGTTCTCCCGTCCCGAAGGTCCAACCGCAGGTCACTTCGGGAGACTCCTTCGGAGGATCCCTTCGGGAAAGGGACTCCTTCGGAGGAATCCTCTATCGCCCACAAACGAGATATGTCCTTGAGTATGAAGAATCTTTTCGTCGCAAGTTGATAACGAGGAAAGCTTCCGCTCTCCCGACCAGATGGGGTTTAATCTTTTTCCATTATCCGAATATTCTCCGGACTAATCATTCTAACGTAGAAGAATTTATATGCCAAAAGTGAAACTCCCTGACAATTCGGTAATTGAAGTCGCGCAATCGACCCCCGCGCTCGAGATCGCTAGAAAGATTTCGAATTCCCTCGCTGAAGATGCGCTCGCCGTGAAGATCAATGGAAAAGTCTGCGATGTGAACACCCCGATTTCATCCGACTGCGAAATCAAATTTCTGAAGTTCGAAGACCCTGAAGGGCGCGAAGTGTACTGGCACAGCAGCTCCCACCTCATGGCTCATGCGATTCAGTCGATCTTCCCGGAAGCGAAATTCGGAGTCGGCCCGGCCATCGACGACGGATTCTATTATGACGTCGACATCAGCAAGCCGTTAAGTCCCGAAGATCTTGTATCGATCGAGGCGAAAATGCACGAGATCGCCGACCGCGACAACGCATTCGTGCGCAAGGTGGTTCAGAAAAACGACGCTCTCAAATTCTTCGGCGACAAGAAAGACCCATACAAAGTGGAGATCATCACTGGTCTCGATGAGACGATCACTTTCTACAGCGAGGGTGATTTCACAGATCTGTGCCGTGGTCCACACGTTCCTTCCGCCGGAAAATTGAAATTCTTCAAGCTACTCGGTACGAGCGGGGCGTACTGGAGAGGTGACAGCAAGAACAAGATGCTCCAGCGGGTTTACGGAATCTCTTTCCCGAAAAAGAAGATGCTCGACGATCACCTTAAAATGCTCGAAGAGGCCAAACTCCGCGACCACAGGCGACTCGGGAAAGAACTCGAACTTTTCGTGTTCCATGATATTTCTCCGGGCGCGCCGTTCTGGCTCCCGAAAGGAATGGTAATATTCAGAGAACTCGAGAAATTTATCCGCGAAGAACTTGACAGGCATGGTTATGTCGAGATCTCAACTCCGATGCTCGTCAAGAAAGAGCTATGGGAACAGTCGGGCCACTGGGATCATTACAAACAGAATATGTTCATTCTGAACGTCGAAGAGGATACCTACTCGCTTAAGCCGATGAATTGTCCTGAAAGCACTTACGTTTACAAGCACAAGACGAGGAGCTATCGAGATCTTCCGTTGCGGCTTGCCGAGATCGGCAGACTTCATAGGAACGAAATTTCCGGCGCGCTGGGCGGTATGTTCCGCGTCAGACAGATCACTATGGACGATGCACACATTTATCTGCGTCCCGACCAGATCCTCGACGAGGTGATCGATCTGATCAATTTTGTGAACAGAGTCTATCGGATCTTCAATTTCGAACCGTCCTATAATCTTTCCACACGTCCGGACAACGCAATGGGCGACGTGAAGCTCTGGGAACAAGCCGAAGACTCTTTAAAGAAAGCGCTCGAGAAGAACGGCATCGAGTATGGTATCAAAGAAAAGGACGGCGCGTTCTACGGGCCGAAGATAGACATACAGATTAAGGACGCAATCGGCAGAGAGTGGCAGGTCGCGACAATACAACTCGACTTCGTCATGCTCCCTGAGAGGTTCGACCTGACCTACATCGACGCCGACGGCCAGGCGAAGCGACCCGTGGCGATCCATCGCGCAATATTCGGTTCATTCGAGAGATTTGTCGGCATATTGACCGAACATTATGCCGGCGCTTTCCCAACCTGGCTGTCGCCGGTTCAGGCAGCAGTCCTGCCGATCACAGACAGTCTGAACGATTATGCAAAGTCGGTAGTCGACGCTCTTCAGAAGGAAAACGTCCGCGTTGAACTGGACGACAGGAACGAGAAAGTCGGTTTCAAGATTCGCGAATGGGAGACGAAGAAGGTGCCGTACATGCTGATTGTCGGCCAGAAAGAGAAAGACGCCGGCACCGTGTCCATTCGCAAGCACCGGGAAGGCGACAAGGGAACTAAAAAGCTTACTGAATTCATTATGAGTATTAAGAAAGAAATAGTGGAAAAAACCTAGGAGTCCGCCTATCAACACACCAAAGTTAAAGATCAACAACGAAATCAGAGTCCCGAACGTCCGTTTGATCGACTCTGACGGTAAGCAGCTGGGGGTAATGCCTCCCCGTGAAGCCATGAGACTTGCAGAGAACAGAGGTCTTGACCTCGTAGAGATTGTACCCACCTCGAATCCGCCAGTATGCAAGCTGGTGGATTACGGCAAGTACATGTACGAGCTGACAAAGAAAGAAAAAGCAAAGACGAAGGGCCAGACCTCGGCACAACTCAAGGAGATCAGGTTTCACCCGAATACCGACGAGCATGACTTCCAATTCAAGTCGCGGCATGCAAAGGAATTTCTCGAGCAGGGACACAAAGTGAAGGGAAGTGTCTTCTTCAAGGGAAGAGAGATAACGTACGCGTCGCATGGAGAGGCCTTGCTCAACAGGTTTGTCGAGTTCCTGGTGGAAGTCGGCAAGGTGGAGCAGAAGCCGAAGCTGGAAGGTAAGAGCATGGCAGTGATCATCGCTCCCGACAAGTCGAAGAAGAAGACGGTCGAGCCAAAGCAAAAAGAGACAAAGGAGAATTGAAATGCCGAAGACAAAGACAAATCGCGCGATGGCAAAGCGAATAAAGAGGACAAAATCCGGCAAGTATCTGAGGGAAAAAGCGTTCAGGAGCCATATTTTAACGTCAAAGACTCGAAAGCGAAAGCGTCATCTCCGCGCAGCGGCAATCCTCGACAAGACGGACAACCGTCGCGTAAGGCAAATGTTAAACGAGTAGATGACTCTTTCGCGCGTTATTCTTATATTTAACTGTTTAATGGAGAAATCTTAAAATGCCACGTTCGAGAAATAAAGTCGCATCTCACAGAAGACGGAAAAAGACTCTAGAGCTAGCGAAAGGATTCTGGGGAGCGCGAAGCAAAGTACATTCGATTGCAAAGCATCATGTCGAGAAAGCGCTTCTGCATGCTTACAGGGACAGAAGGAAGAAGAAACGCGAATTCCGCAGTTTATGGATTGTCCGCATAAACGCTGCGGCGCGGGAGAACGGGACAACTTATTCCCGCCTGATCGCCGCGCTCGCAAAGAAGGAAGTGACGATGAACCGAAAGGTTCTCGCCGATCTCGCGGCAAACAATCCCGAGACTTTCAAGCAAGTCGTACATTTCGCATTTAATTAACACAATCTTCCTGCGTTCGGAAATCGGTTTTTCTGTATCGCAGGAAGATTTTTTGTATCCGGACATTCGGACATGTCCGCAGAATGATGACCGATTTTTCATCTAGTTCCTATTTAAATGGACAGAAGCAATGTTTGAGGAAATCGAAAAGCTGAAGGAAGAAGCCGCTGCCGATTTGAGTCACATCGAGAGCGTTGAATCTCTCGAGACGTTCCGCCTGAAGTATCTCTCGCGGAAAGGACTTATGGGGCAACTTTTCGAGAAGATGAAAGATGTACCGAAGGAAGAGAAACCGTCGGTCGGAAAATCTCTGAATGAGCTGAGGAATTTTCTCGAATCTGAATTCGACCTCGCAGGAAAGAGAATCAGAGGCGGACAGGGCGCGCAAAAGGACAATATCGATCTCTCAATCCCGGGAAGAACCAGGTACGTCGGCCGCAAACACCCGCTCACCAAGACAGCAGAAGAAATTAAGAAGATATTTCTTGGACTCGGATTCGGAATTGCCGACGGGCCCGAGATCGAAGACGATTATCACAATTTCGAAGCGCTGAACTTCCCTCCCGACCATCCCGCAAGAGACATGCAGGACACGTTCTTCGTGAAGAACGAGAGCGGCAAATATCTCCTGCGGACTCACACGTCTCCCGTCCAGATCCGCGTCATGGAAAACAACAGGCCGCCCGTCAGGGTGATAATGCCGGGGAGAGTTTACCGCAACGAAGCGATCAGCTCGAGGAGTTACTGCCTGTTCCACCAGGTGGAAGGCTTGTATGTCGATCGGCACGTGAGCATGGCAGAGTTAAAGGGAACAATTACATTCTTTGCCAGAGAATTCTTCGGAGGAGACGTAAAGCTTCGTTTCCGCCCGAGCTATTTCCCGTTCACTGAACCGAGCGCCGAAGTCGACATCAGTTGTTTTATTTGCGGCGGAAGCGGCTGCAGGATGTGCAAACATTCCGGCTGGCTCGAAATTCTGGGCTGCGGAATGGTCGACCCTAATGTGTACAAATACGTCGGCTATGACGAGACTGAAGTGAGTGGTTACGCCTTCGGCATGGGAATCGACCGGCTCGCGATACTTAAGTACGGGATAGACGATATCAGGCTTTTCTTCGATAATGATCTCAGGTTCTTAAATCAATTTTAACTTAAAATGAAAATCTCCAGGAAATGGGTTGAGCAGTTCGTCGATCTCTCGGGCATAACTGACGAAGATATCGCTCTTCGCTTGACGATGCTCGGACTTGAAGTCGAATCGTACGAGAATCTCGCGAGAAAGTACGATGGGTTCGTAATCGGCTCGGTGCTCGAGGTGGAAAAGCATCCAAATGCAGACAAGCTTACGGTATGCAAGGTGGACATCGGCGGAGAAACGAGGAGCATTGTTTGCGGCGCTCCGAACGTAGCCGCGGGCCAAAAAGTGCCCGTCGGACTCGTGGGTGCCGTCGTCCCGCACGACCAGCACGACCCTGAAGGAAAGCCGTTCACGCTAACGACGGCAAAGATTCGCGGCGTCGAGTCTGAAGGAATGATCTGTTCAGCGGCTGAGCTCGGTCTCGGTGACGATAAGAGCGGCATATTGGTATTCGAGGATGACGCGGCAGTCGGGAAACCGTTGGCAGAGCATCTCGGCGTCAACGACACCGTCTTGGACGTCAGTCTCACTCCCAACCGCGGTGACTGCCTTTCGCATCTCGGCGTTGCTCGAGAGCTAGCGGCGGCGTTCTCGAAGAAGATTACACACAGAAAACCGACGCTCCATGAAACCGAAACTCCCGTCACAGACTATGCGAAGGTCGAAGTGACGGCTCACGATCTTTGCCCCCGCTATTCCGCGCGGGTGATCACTGAAATCGCAGTTCGCCCGTCTCCACGATGGTTGAAAAACGCAGTGGAAAAAGTCGGGATGAGATCGATAAACAACATCGTCGACGCTACGAATTACGTCATGCTGGAGCTCGGCCAGCCGCTTCACGCGTTCGATCTAAGCCTGCTGACGAAGCACAAGATCGTCGTGAGACGACCTAAACCCGGCGAGTCGTCGTTCAAGACGCTTGACGAAAAAGAGAGGAAGATCGATCAGGAAATGCTGATGATTTGCGACGCCGAAAAGACCGTCGCGATCGGCGGAGTGATGGGCGGGATGAACAGCGAGATCCGTCCCGAGACCACCTCCATCCTCATCGAGAGCGCAAATTTCTCCGCGTCGTCCGTCAGGAAGACGTCGAAAGCGCTCGGACTCTCGACCGAGGCGTCTTACAGATTCGAACGCGGTGTCGACCCGAATCTCACCGTGATCGCGCTTGACAGGGTGAGCGACATAATCGCCGATACTTCGGGCGGAAAGATCGCACAGGGAATCATCGATGTCGCCGAGAAGAAGTTCGGACCGGCAAGGATCGAATTGCACGTCGAGAGAATCAATATGCTCCTCGGCACGCGGCTCGCCAGCGGAGAAATCAAGAAGTCTCTCGACTCGATCGGGATCATCTGCGAGAGAAAGTCCGATACGGTCCTCACATGCTTCGTCCCTACATATCGAGGAGATATCGAGCGCGAAGTCGACCTGATTGAAGAGGTCGGAAGACTTTACGGTTATGAGAAGATAGAAGATTCACTTCAGACGAGACTTGTATTCGACACGAGATTCGGGAAATCGGATCCCGACAACGGCCTCCGGGACTTTCTTGCGGGAGCGGGCTTCAACGAGATCGTGACGAATTCACTTCAGCCCGCATCGATAGCGGGATCGAGCGCACGAAATTATGTCAGGCTCGCGAACCCGATAAGCGAAGACATGGCCGCGATGAGGACTTCCCTTCTTCCCGGAACGCTCCAGACAGTTTCACGGAACCTCTCGTACGGAATGAAGAACATGAAGCTCTTCGAAATCGGAAGGATCTATTCCGAAAGCGACAAAAAGCAGACAGTCGGGAATTTCCTGGAGCAAACCACCCTCTCGCTTGCGATCACGGGTGCGTCTGACCCGGTATCATTCGACAGAAAAGAGACTCCATTCGATATTTTCGACCTGAAGACGGAGATGGAGCGTGTCATGCGGCACCTCAATCTTGACAATTGGGACATTATTTCTTATGATACTACCGAAGAATACGAACAACCATTAAAGTTGATTGTGAACGGAACTGAGGTAGGCACGGCAGGGCGAGTCAGCCGGACAACTCTCGAGAGATTCTCGATCGAACAGGATGTTTGCTTTGCCGAACTGGACCTTTCACAAATCATTTCAGCACGAGAGAAGGCAAAGAGATATCGTCCTCTTCCCAGATTTCCATTCGCTTCAGTCGACCTGGCGTTCATCGTCGACTCGGATGCACCGGTGGCAGGAATAATCAAATCGATCCGCGAATCCGGCAGCGAATTGTGCCGCGACATTCGCCTTTTCGATATATACGCTGGCGAAGGGATCCCTGAGGGCAAGAAGAGCGTAGCGTTCACCGTTGTGCTCGGGAGCGACGAGAGGACATTGAACGACATTGATGTCAGCAAGTTTATCGAAGGAGCAGAGATCAGGCTCCGGGAAGAATTTTCAGCCGTCTTAAGAAGACAGAAGAGCTGATATGAGCGCGACTACAGAATCGTCGGACGAACAAACAACATTGTCGATGAAGAAGCAGCTCCTTTTGGAGTTGTGGAACGAGATCAGGAGGGCGGTCGACATCGTAAGCGTTGTCAAAGGTGAGAACGAGTCGTTGAAACAAAACCTGGTAAAGGCGGGGTCCGAGATCGACAAGCTCAAAACGCAATCGGCAGAGCTCGAGAAGATGTTGACATCCAGGACCGTCGCTGCGTCAAACGGTCTCGACGATAAAGAGAGAGACCAACTTGTCGAGGCAGCGCAAAAGCTGATCGACAAGATCGACAAACAACTTAATCTCTACTGACCACGGAGCCGGAGATGGAAAAGAAGAGCATTCGTGTCACCATCCTGGGTAGAGAATATCCGCTTCGCGTTGAGAATGAAGAAAAAGCACTCAGAGTGGTAGCATACGTAGATTCTCTATTGAATGAACTCATTGAAAAAAATCCTGGTGCACCTACTTCGACCATAGCAGTGATTGCCGCTTTAAATATATCCGAACAACTGTTCGATTTAAAAGAGCGGGTCCAGAACGAGGGGATCGAGATCGCTGACCTGGTTGGAGTTTTGAGCTACTTGAGAGAGAATTTTCCGATCGAAGCGAGTTAAGTTCTTTTAAATATTTTCTGTAAAGTTTCAGCCGTAACGGTGCCGTGGTCACACGTGAAAGAACTGCTAAGTAAATGGTTATGGGAGCCCGGCTCGTGAACGACGAAAGCAGGCTGCAACCCGCCTCGTGCGGGTCGAACCGGAAACGATTCGCGGCAGAAGCATGACCCGTTCAGGAGGGCACCCACCGTGTCAAGATGGGGTTCTTTCCTATCTGCCACGCACGTTACGGCTTTTTTTATATAAACATCCGGAGGTCCAGCATGTTAACATCGTTGATCGCAGTAGCCTGCGGTGCGGCGGCGTTCCTCATCGGCTGGTTCGGTCAAGCATCAATTACCAGGAAGAAGATCGGAGCCGTGGAAGAACGCTCCAGGCAGATACTGGAAGCGGCGGATCGAGAAGCAAACTCGCTCAAAAAAGAAAAACTCATCGAAGTAAAAGATGAATGGATCAAGAAGAGACAGGATCTAGATAATGAATTCAATTCACGCCAGCGAAAAATCCAGAACGTTGAACGTCAGCTCACGTCCAAAGAAGAAAACCTGGACCGGAAGGCGGAATCGTTAAGACAACAGGAGAAGAGCCTTCGGACACTCGAATCGGACGTCAGGGAGAAAACCCGGGTCGTCCAGTCGAAGGAAGCAGAGGCCGAGAGGCTGGTCCAGCTTCAAACGGAGAAGCTTGAGAAACTTGCCGGCGTATCCCGCGACGACGCCAAGAAAATGCTCATTGAGAACCTGAAGAACGAGGCAAGAAGCGAAGCCTCTCTCGAGATCCGCGAGATCCGCGAGAAGGCTCGGATGGAATCCAAGAAAGAAGCCCAGAAGGTCATCGTCCAGGCAATCCAGCGCACAGCGGCAGACCATTCCGTCGAGACGACGGTAAGCGTCGTCAGTCTCCCGAACGAGGAAATGAAGGGGCGCATAATCGGGCGCGAGGGAAGAAACATCCGCTCGTTTGAAGCGGCGACAGGATGCGACATTATCGTAGACGATACCCCCGATGCAGTCGTGATATCAGGTTTCGATCCTTTCAGACGAGAGATCGCGAAGATCGCCCTCGAGCGTCTGATAACCGACGGGAGAATCCATCCGACAAAGATCGAAGAGGTCGTCGAGAAAGTGAGAGGCGAGCTCGACGAGGAGATCGTGCAGATCGGCGAGGACGCGCTTCTCGAAGTCGGAATTCACGGCGTGCATCCTGAGATCGTGAAGCTCCTCGGGAGAATGAAATACAGATCGAGTTACGGGCAAAATGTTCTTCAGCACAGCATCGAGGTCGCGTTCCTGAGCGGACTGATGGCAGTTGAAATCGGTCTTGACGCCACGCTTGCCAAGCGCGCGGGACTTTTCCACGATCTCGGAAAGGTTGTCGACAAAAACGTCGAAGGTCCGCATGCCCTGCTTGGATTTGAGATCGCGAAAAAATTCGGTGAAAACCCGGTAGTGGCTAACGCGATTGGGTCCCACCACGAGGACATCGAAATGGAGAGTCCGATCGCGGCGATCGTGCAGTCGGCAGACGCAATAAGCGGCGCCAGACCCGGTGCGCGGCGCGAATCACTCGAAGGGTACGTCAAGCGACTCGAGAAACTCGAAGGCATCGCGAACTCCTTCTCGGGAGTCGGCAAGACATACGCGATCCAGGCGGGCCGCGAAGTCAGAGTCATTGTCGAGCCGGAAAAGGTGAACGATATGTTCGCAGACCAGCTTGCCCACGAGATTTCCCAAAAGATCCAGGAGCAGATGGAATATCCAGGCCAGATAAAAGTGACAGTAATCCGAGAGGTCCGCAGTATCGCATATGCGAAATGATATCCGGCCTCTCCGAATCGGACTGACCGGAAATATCGGAAGCGGAAAGTCGACCGCAGCTTCACTATTCGCCGAAATGAATGTGCCGGTAATCAACGCGGATATAGTCGGACACCGGATCCTCGAGCACGACGAGAACGTAAAGAAGAAAATCGTCGGGAAATTCGGAGCCGATGTCCTGGTCGATGGAATAATAGACCGTAAACGAATCGCACACATCGTTTTCAATTCTCCCACCAAGAAAACCGATCTCGAAAAGATTCTCCATCCCGCCATAATGGAATCAATTGACGCCGAGCTGGCGAATATTGGAGAGAAACATTACGCGATAATTGAAGCCGCTCTTATATACGAAGCAGAACTCTCAGACCGTTTCGACTATATCATTCTTGTGAAAGCCGAGAAAAATCTTTCGATCGAGCGGGCTTCTACCGGACTCGGAATAAGCAGGAAAGAAGCAGTTGAGAGATTAAACACCCAAATTCCTCAGCTTGAAAAAGAGAAACTTGCCGATTTCGTAATTGCAAACAATGGCACGGTTGAAGATCTGAAAAAGAAGGTAGAGCTGCTCCATTCCGTCATCTCTTCCCTTCCGAAAGGAAGTGCTGGAGATGATTGAAATAAATTTCACGAAGATGAACGGAGCGGGTAACGATTTCGTGGTCATAAATAACTTTAGTGGCAGCTTGAAAACCGCGCTACCTCCTCTTGCCGCCGCCTTGTGCGCGAAGGGATTCGGCATCGGCGCGGACGGAATGCTCGTCCTTCTGAAGAGCGCGGAAGCAGACTTCGAGATGAGATACCTGAACTCCGACGGCAGCGAAGGAGGAATGTGCGGCAACGGCGGCAGATGCATTGCCCGGTTTGCGCTGCTCAAGAAAATTTCCGGCAAGACTACACGGTTTGCCGCGCATGGAAGGATTTATTCCGCCGAAGTATTCGATGATAACAAGGTACGGCTCCACCTTCCCGATCCGGAGAAGATCGTGAAGTCCTTGAAAATACCCGTCGGCTCGAAAGAGCTCGACGCCACATACGTACGTCCTAACACGGACCACACAGTTCTGACGAGCGGAGAAGGATTCGATCACGTCGAGAAGGCCGATCTGGTTGCCCTCGCGCGAAAAATCAGGTTTAACTTCGGCATATTCCCAAAAGGCACCAATGTGAACATTATAGAGAAGACCGGTCCGAATGCTATTCGCATCAGAACTTACGAGCGGGGAGTAGAGAATGAAACGCTCGCGTGCGGCACAGGAGCGGTTGCTTGCGCGATCACGTCTTCACTGAGATACAACATGATCTCGCCGGTGGAGATACTCACTGCCGGAGGTGAGACTCTGAAAGTTTATTTCGACAGAAAAGCGGACACATTCTCAAATCTCGTTCTCGAAGGGAGCGCGAGAGTGGTTTTCGAAGGACGGATTAAATACGACGAGCAAACGCACAAACTCCTGGACCTCACTGATGGACAAAGAAAGATTTGAAATGATCGTTGAGAAAGCCTTCGAGGATATTCCGTCTAACTTCAAGTCGAGGCTGGAAAACGTTCATGTTGTCGTCGAAGACATGCCGGATCCGAACGACTTGCAAAGCGTGCACATTCAAAATCAGGAAAACCTTCTCGGGCTCTACTCGGGAATCCCGCTGAGCAAGCGCGGAGCGGATTACGGCGTGTACCCCGTTCTGCCCGACAGGATAAAAATATTCAGAATGAACATCGAGCGCATTTGCAGCAGCGACGAAGAGGTCGAGGCGAAGATCAGGGAAGTACTTATCCACGAGATCGCGCACTATTTTGGTATGACGGACAAAGAGATAAGAAAGGCCGGCTACTGAATTGGAAATACTTCTTCATCAGTACGGCTACCTAATAATTTTCGCGATCACGTTATTTGAAGGCGAGACGGTACTGATAATCGCGGGGATACTGGCGCATCAGGGGTTACTGAATCTCGAGCTCTC
The DNA here is from genome assembly GCA_036567965.1 of Candidatus Kryptoniota bacterium. Classification (NCBI taxonomy): domain Bacteria; kingdom Pseudomonadati; phylum Candidatus Kryptoniota; species Candidatus Kryptoniota bacterium. The sequence continues at coordinate 479,370 of DATCTN010000031.1, read as the reverse complement.
GATGTTGTCCGCGTTCCTCGGCTCGACCATCGGCGACCAGCTCTTTTTCCAACTTACGAAGCACGAGGGATACGAATTCGTCAAGAAGTTCAAGTATGTGGCTTCCGTACTTCCCCGCGCCGAAAAGCTGGTAAAGAAATATGGCGCTTACGTCGTCCTTTTTTCGAGATACATTTACGGTTTGAGGTCGGCGTTGATCGTAATGTGCGGGCTGGCGGACATGCCTTCGATAAAATTTTCCGTATATAATATTGCCTCGGCATTAATTTGGGCTGTTTCTTATGGGTTTCTTGGTTATTTTTTCAGTGAGGCGATAGGTTCATTTGCGGGACTGAGGAGAGTTGAGATAGTAGTAGCCGCAGCCATAGCGATCGCCGCGCTGATATACTGGATCGTGAGAACAGCGAACTCAAAGCCTGCGTCCGAGCAGCCAAAATAGGAGGTCTAGATGTCGAAAGTTCTACTGGAGATCAATTACGAGGTGCAACCTGAAAGGCATGAGGATTATATCAAGCTGATCGACGAGCTCAAGTCGGGGTACGAATCGTCAGCCATCGCCAAGCTCGAAGTTTACCAGGTCCAGGGCTCGCAGAACCATTACATGGAAATTTATACTTACGAGAACGAAGAGACTTTCCAGAGCGCCGACGATAGCGCGTTCGATGAGCTCGTGGTGAAAATAAACGACTGCCTCGTACCGGATAAACTGAAGTCTTATACTCTACACCAGATCTGAAGAACTAAACGGGGCGACATCAAAAGTCAAAACTAGATTCGATACACTTTTGAGTTTTGATCTCCAACTTTGAGCTATGACTTCTGAATTCGCGACTCCTGCAAAATCCAAGTCATCGGACAATGTCTATATGAGGACCGTACTCTAGCTTTCATCCCATCCTAAACTTCGGCTGTATACAATCCACGTTGCCTATCGCATCGCGAAACTGAAAACCTCTAGATCGGAAGATGCTCACGAGAACTGCAATGTTAGAACAATTCTTGAGTACGGCCTTCGGAAAAGATGACCATGAGTCCCGATCCCGCAGAACGGGATCACAGAAGCCACATTATGTGTGAAACTGTAGTGTTCGAGGGGTAGAAGTTTCCAATATGGGATTAGGAAACAAGGATTGTCCGAGCGACAGCGGAGCAGTCATGAGAAAGCAACCGGAAGTTGAGCTTTAACATTACTTTTCTCTCTGTTGTTCTTTTTCTTTTGCTCACCCAAAAGAAAGTGAATGGAAAGTCCGCCTTCTGCGGATGCGCCGCATGTAAAATAATCGGAGGCGCAAAAAAGGTGCCCCGCGAAAATGGTCCCGACTGGGGTCGGGATCGTCCCGTACGCAGTTGTATGCGATTTTTTGAATAGCTATTCCAATTCATTCGTCAGACAAAAAATCGCTGTATCCATACGTTGAGTCATGCAAGGATACTACCTACTCAACGGGACTCCATTTTCGCAAGGGGATGCAATGATTGTGAGGTTTCACGGAACATATTTTGACCTTTGACGTTTCATAACTAACCTTCAGGACACAATGCTACTAACCGCACTCATTATCTTCGCGTTTACCTACATTGTCATTTCTGTTCAGCGACTTCCCTACTTCCATTTAGACAGAACTTCCGGTGCTATGATCGGTGCGGTTGCTATGATCGCGCTCGGCATCGTAACGATCAACGAAGCGTACATGTCGGTGAATCTCGACACGATCGTGCTGCTTCTCGGAATGATGCTCATCGTGGCATATCTGCAGGTCAGCGGGTTCTTCGATCTTGTCGCGACGTTTGTGATGAAGAGAGCGCAGACCGGCAATAGGCTGCTGCTTATGATAATAGTCGCCGCAGGAGTGCTCTCGGCGTTCCTCGTGAACGACACGATATGCGTAATGATGACGCCGTTCATACTTCTTCTTACCACGCGCTCGAAGCTCGACCCGAAGCCGTTCCTCATCGCGCTCGCCACAAGCGCGAACATCGGAAGTGTCGCGACACTTGTGGGCAATCCTCAGAACATGCTTATCGGAACGTTTTCAGGCTGGCCTTACCTGAAGTTTTTTATTTTGATGCTGCCCATCGCGCTATCCGGACTGGCGGTCAACTTTTTCATTCTCAGGATCTTCTTCAGGAACAAATTGAACCCGGCACTCGCGCCTCAGAAGCCGGAGACTTTGCGGCCGCTCGACAAGCCTCTTTTCTACAAATCGCTTGGAGTTATGTCAATCGTCATAATCGGATTTTCAGTCGGCGTGAGCTTGTCCTTCATGGCGATCCTCGGAGCGGCGCTTCTTGTACTCGTGTCGAATAAGAGGCCCGATGAGATGTTCGCAAGGGTAAATTGGTCACTCCTCCTCTTCTTCGCGAGTCTGTTCGTGGTGGTTGGAGGAATAAATAAAGCAGGGCTTGTCGAGGAAGCTCACCAAATGCTCAGAGGGTACTTCTCTATTTCCGCGGCGGCACAGATAGGGACCTTTTCATTCGCTTCTTTGGTCCTTTCCAACGTTGTCTCGAATGTACCGTATGTGATGGTTGTCAGGCACTGGATCGCGTCATTCAGCGCGCCGGCTCTCATGTGGCTCGTGCTCGCGATGAGCTCCACATTCGCGGGTAATCTCACAGTCGCCGGATCGGTAGCCAACATGATTGTTCTCGAACTTTCAAAGGACAAAGCGCCATTAGGTTTCTGGGAATTCACAAAAGTAAGCGGCGTAGTGGCGATCCTAACATGGATAATTGGGACGGGAGTATTGATTGTTTATGGAATGATGGGAGTGGGTATTAAGTGAAGAGGCACAAAGGGAGAGAGGTACAAAGGCACAGAGGGAGAGAGGTGGAAGGCACAAACCTGTTGGAGAGGAAAATGGACAAAGCGAGAGACTCATGTAAACACAATCAGATAAAAGGAGGAGCTGGCTAAAATGAAGACGATCAAAACGATCATCGCCTGTGTTGCATTGATTTCGATTACGGCGCGCGCGCAGCAAACGGCGTTTCAGGATTCTCTACTCGACAAGCTTGCCGGGAAATGGATCCTTCAGGGTACGATAGCGGGACAGGAGACGACTCACGACATTTCAGTTGAATGGGTATTGAACCACGAGTACTTGCAGATACATGAAGTATCTCGCGAGAAAAACGCGCAAGGTACGCCGGCATATGAGGCGATTGTATACATCGGCTGGAACCAGCAGACGAGTCAGTATCAATGCTTATGGCTCGATGTGACTGGTGGAGGAGGCTTGAACGGCGACGCGATCGGTCACGCGAAGCAGAACGGAGATGAGATTCCCTTCTTATTCATAAGTCCGGACGGCAGCAGCTTTCACACGACATTCGCATACGGGCTTGACACAGACACATGGAAATGGATAATGGATGCAGAGGCGGGCGGAAAGACTCAGCCGTTCGCGAGATTGACGCTGAAAAAAAACTAAGCTCTTTGATGTGCACATACCCGCGTTGAAGCTTGCGAGTTCACAGCGCGCGGGTGACTTAGCCATGTGAACCCACTACAATGCTTTCATCCGCAGTGTTGGTGCAAGAAACGGCTGAACCTTGATAATTGAAATGCCGAAGGTTAGCTTCATGCAGGCATAGGGTAACGGGAAGGTGAATGCGATCGTGCAAACAGGAGGCAATTCAGGAATTCCTGACCAGGGAAAGGGGCTGTTAGAAGTCCTGGAGGATGAACTGCGCCTGCGTAACTACAGCTACAAGACGATTAAGGCGTATCGAAGTCATCTGCGATCGTTCGTGAAGTATTTCTCTCCTCGTGATCCGCGGGAGCTGTCAAGTGACGACATCCGAAATTACTTACTGGATCTGATAGATGTCGAGAGGATTTCGGCAGGTTCGGTGAATCAAGTGTTAAATGCGATGCGATTTCTTTACGTGGAGTTGTACAAACGACCTCTGGTTCTCGGGAATATACCGCGTCCGAAAAGGTCAAAGAAGCTACCTGTGGTATTGAGTCAGGAAGAGGTGCAGAAACTCATAGGGGGAGTAAGAAACCTAAAACATCGTTGTCTATTGATGGTCACTTATTCCGGCGGTTTGAGAGTGAGCGAAGTGACCCACTTAAAGGTGGAGGACATAGATGGGGGAAGGAAGGTGATTCACGTTCGGGCTGCCAAGGGGAAGAAGGAGCGGTATACGCTGCTTGGCGATGCGACCCTTGAAGAGCTAAGGAAGTACTGGAGGGCTTGTCGTCCGATGAAGTGGTTGTTTCCGGGTCAAAGCGAGAGTGGGTATTTGAGCGTGCAGTCGGCAGAAAAGATTTTCAAAGCCGCGGTGGCGCGGGTAGGGATAATAAAAAACGTCTCAATACATTCGTTGCGGCACTCCTTTGCCACTCATCTTCTCGAGGCAGGGGTGGACTTAAGGTATATTCAAGAATTATTGGGTCATTCAAGTTCCAAGACGACAGAAATATATACACACGTTACGAAGCGGGCTATCGGGCAGATAGCGAATCCGATTGACAAGCTCTTTCCGAAGACATGAAGTACAAAAACCAACTACAATTTTACACCCAGATTGGACGTGAAGTCGTAATGGGTAATTACAGTAGTTAGCCGCAAGCACGGCACTCAATTGACGAGGAATCCGATATGACAATAATCGAAGAGATTAAAATTCACGCTGAAGCTCTCCAACAAGCCGTGAACGACGACAAAAAGTTCTTTGCTGCTATCATCCATTACGTAGACCGACTTGCTCAGCTTGCCAAAGCTAATCGAGAGGATGTCAGCAAGGATGAATTCAAAATGCTTGCCGATAAGATAGAAGACTTCTTTCAGAGGTACCGCCCGACTGGGGAAAGCCTCTACATTCCGCCCAACCAGACTTCTAACGCTGATCCCACCGTGCAAGACATCAACAGATTAGTAACAAAACTAATCTCACTGGATGACGATGCTTTCAAGGCACTTTTTCCTAGCCCCCGTTTTGCATCTCAAGCCAAAGGGCCCTCTGTCACATCTTCATCGAGCCCCTGCGTGTTTATCGGCCATGGCAGAAGCAAGCTCTGGGCAAGAGTCAAGGTCTTCTTAGAAGACGAGGTGCACATTCCCGCCATTAGCTACGAATCTGAATCAAGGGTCGGAGAGTCAATTGTGCCAATTCTTGAGAAAATGCTTGACCAAGCTACGTTTGCCGTCCTTATTCTAACCGCTGAAGATGAGACTCCTGACGGTTCCAAACGCGCAAGGCAAAACGTCGTTCACGAAGCAGGACTTTTTCAAGGGAGGCTTGGCTTCACGAAGGCCGTTGTCCTGAGACAAGATGGACTAGAGGATTTCTCCAACATTGCTGGTCTCCAATATATTGGTTTCAGCGACGACAAAATCGAACAGACCTTTTACGAGTTACAGAGGGTACTCAAACGAGAGAAAATGATTTCTTAACTATTGGCAGTGCCGTGCCTGCGGCTAACAACGAGAAAAGAGACGCTCGATTATTGTATATAATGGAGCTCGCTTCACGCCGCGCACATTATAGCCGACGAGGAGCACGGCGCGACTCTTTTCTCGTGGACGTTAGTTGCCATTGCCGAATGTTTTTAAAGTGATCTGACGGGAGACCTCATGTGTGATTCGTATAGCATTCTCACGACTTGGACTCCTATCGCGGGAGTCATGGTTGGACTTCTTGGAGTTATCATTGCGATTCTGAGCCTGCGCTCTCAAATCAAACGGTCGAAGTTCACCCAAAGCGTTGACCTTCTTCTTAAGTTAGAGGACAGATTCACCAGTTCTCAGCAAATGGTAAGTGCGAGGCGAAACGCTGCCAAATCTCTTCAGAAAGGCGGCGATTCAGAAGCCGATGATGTTTTTGATTTCTTCGAGACCGTAGGAATGCTTGTCCGAAAGAAGGCACTTGATGAGGAGATGGTTTGGAACACTTTCTTTTATTGGCTCCACCACTATTGGGTGGCCTCTGAGAATTATGTCGCTTCTCAGAGAGCGGATGATCCCACAACTTGGGAAGAGTTTGCATTTCTTAATCATTGCATCACGCAAGTCGAGAAAAGGAAGACGCATTGTTCCGACGATGACCTCAAGTTGTCAAAAGAGGACATAGCTTCTTTCCTTGAGGAAGAATCACAACTGTGAATACCGTTAGCACCCTACATCATAATCATGAGTTATTTCAAAACCATAGATAGGTGTCCTATGAAATATTCAATCGCCTGCTTCTTAGTAGCACTCTGGCTTGCTGGGTGCAGTACTTCACAGAGACTCACGAATCTTACGCCAGCATACCTTTATCTTGAACCAAGCGTAACCGCCTACGAGAATCCAAGCTCTGACATAAGTTCGTATAAAACGTTCGCTGTCTTTCCTTACTCCGTAGTTGATTCACTGACACAAACCAACCCGATTCTCGAACAACAGCTTCTTTTCTATGTCCGCAACCTATTCGAGCAGCAAGGGTACAGGTTCGTGCAATTAAATGACCACCCTGATTTTCTGATGACCGTAGATGGACGTTCCCAGTATCAGGAGAGGTATGTTCCACCCCAGTCCATGACATTGCCATACTGGGTGCCTAGCAAAACAATCACTGTGGAAGGGTTTTCCTCTGGGAATCTGAATTTCAATACCTTCGGTGACATTAATTCTTTTGGCTGGGGCAACTGGACTGAGAACAGCACACAGACAGTGCAAGTGCCAGGATATATGACGACGCAAAGTTACCAAATGCCAGGGTATACGGTTGGACACTACTATCCTGAGCTTGTTATTCAAGCATATGATAGCAAAACGCTGCAGAATATTTGGACCGCAACAGGTGTAGGAACCTCAGACAATTCCGACGTAAGAGTCTCTGGACAACTCGTATTGATTGACATGGTCAACAAATTCCCCACCTCAAAGCAAATTGACCAACCGACTCAGACTGGCTATGTGGGCTTATTTCTAAGACTTATCACCGTCGATGGCAATAGCTACTATCCTACAGTCGTTAAACTGATGGACGGAATGCCCGCGGAGAGTGACGGCGTAGAATTGTATGATATGATAGTTAAGATAAATGGACGCGACACGCGTAACATGCCAATGACAGAGGTTCTTGGTATGATGCGAGGTAGCGAGGGTTCGCAGGTTCAGCTGACAGTGTGGAGGCTCAATAAGCTGCTCGACTTTACAATCACACGCGCTGCAAGGAATCTGAATTGACAATGGCACGGCAACGGCAACTAACAAGCCGGACAAAGACGCTCGTCATTTTTATATTTGGTTCTCGCTTCATGGCACGCACATTATACGAAGAAGGAGCGTGCCACGACTTTGTCCGGCAGGACGTTAGTTGCAATTGCCTGCCAAGGAGATATTGAAATTGAGAATGCTAAAGGGCGTGCTTTTTGGAATAATGGTTGTCGGCATAGCGATTAACAAATCAGATGGACAGTGGCAAGGGATGAACGGACCGTGCGGCGCAATGGTCACTGCTCTCGCTGTTGATGGCCATGTTCTCTTTGCCGGTACAAATAACAACGGGCTCCTCCTGAGCTCTGACAATGGCAACACTTGGTTAGAGCCTGACAGCGGCATGCACGCAAGTATTTCCATTTTTGCCTTTAATAACGGGATGGTTTTTGCTGGAACAAATCAGGGGGTCTTCCGATCCACTAACGAAGGAACAACCTGGACGCAGACAGAAGGTGGTTTGAGCGGCTTAAGCGTCATATCGCTTGCCACCATAGGCAAGAGAGTATTGGCAGGGACGGATCAGGGCATCTTCGTTTCTTCGAACGGAGGTGACAGTTGGATACACGTTGACTCAATGGCGGGCAACTTGAACTACGTCGTTTCGCTTGCAACTGAAGGCACCAGGGTTTTTGCGTCTGCATACGGGGGAATATATGTTTCTGCCGACTCAGGCTCGGACTGGGAACAGGTCAGTAATTCACCTGACCGCGCAAGTTGGTGGCCCCCCTCTCTTTGCATTTTGGGAGAAAACATAGTGGCCGGATCAGCGAGCGGTATCTTCGTATCGACCACCGGCGGGACAAGCTGGAGCCATATCACTTCGGGTGCGCCTGACACTGTATCCCATGTTTTCGCAGCCGGTGGATATGTTTACGCAACGTGGTACAGCCATCTTTATATCTCAGAAGACAGTGGCAAAACTTGGAACGCAACCAACCACGGAACTCCCAACCTACCATATGTTTTCTCATTTGCCGCCGCTGGAAATAGACTTTTTGCAGGCACGTACAGCGGAGTCTACACTTCGACTGACAATGGCAACACCTGGACGAGTGTAAGCATGGGGTTCCCGAATCTCGGCAGCCGCACCTTTGCGACAAACGGATCGCTTATTTTTTCGGGCTCATCAGCCGGTGTTTTCGTGTCTTCCGATGGTGGGCTAGATTGGCTGCCGGTCAGCTCAGGGATAAATGACCCTGAAGTCGATGCTCTGACCCTTCTGGGAAATACTCTTTACGCCGGTACGTATACTGGGGTTTACATTTCATCCGACTACGGCGCAAGCTGGGATCCGACCAGCAAAGGATTACCTTGGCCTGCTCAAATAAATTGTCTTGCCACGATTGCGGGTAATATTGTTGCGGGAGCCTCTGGGGGGATCTACGTTTCCACAGATAGCGGCAAAAGCTGGTCTGATGCAACCCCAGCTATCAAATACCTTGAAGTGTATTCGTTTGCTCAGCAGGGCGACGACGTGCTGGCAGCAACGAACCTCGGACTATACATATCAAGGAATCATGGCTTAGACTGGTTGATGGTCAAAGGTTCGGGCCCTATCTCCGCTATTTGTGTTAATGGAACAACGATATTTGCGGTGGATATTAATTGGGTTAGTGTATCCACCGACGCCGGCAATAGTTGGACACGTGCAAATGCCGGATTACCTAGTCCCTTGCCTAACGCTTTTGCCGCTATTGGCGGTTACGTCTTCGTTGGAACGATCGGAGGGATCTACCTTTCAAGTGACAACGGAAGCACTTGGACATCAGTCAATTCAGGTACGTCATCGACCGGCAACGTAACGTCACTTGCGTTAATCAATGGATACCTTTTTGCGGGCACATCGCAGGCCGTGTTAAGACGCCCGCTTTCAGAAATGATCAACGATTTTCCTTTCCCTTCAGATTTCAGGTTATACCAGAACTATCCTAACCCATTCAATCCTTCCACCACAATACAATACAGTCTACCTGACCAAGCACAAGTCACTCTGAAGGTATATGACGTGCTTGGAAGGCTGGTAGCAACGTTAGTCGATGAGCATCAGACAGCCGGTGCTCATTATGTCCTTTTCAACTCCGAGAAATTGTCAAGCGGAATGTACTTCTACCGATTGCAGGCTGGCACATTCATCAACACCAAGAAACTCTTGATAATCAAATGAACGGGCAACTGCAAGTAACAAGCCGCATCACGACGTTCGTCATTTTATATTCAAGATGCTCACTCAATGGCGCCGACATTAGAATATATGGAGCGGGCGCCACGGCGCGATGCGGCAGTACGTTAGTTGCCACGTGGCTTGCATTCAATTTAATGTGGGAGTCGTGCATGAATAAAACAGTCCTGAGTATCTCTTTAGCGGCGGCGCTTCTTCTGTTCGGGTGCGCGAAAGGAAGCAATCCCGTCTCCCAAGATGGAACTTCTCATACTTTTTACGGACAAGTTCTTGATAGCCAAGGAAAGCCGCTGGAAGGTGTTGCCATCCATTATATGTTCACCACCGAACCGAACTCGTTGTACAAATTGGACAAAACTTGTCCCTCTACGATTATTGGCTATACAGTCCCAAGGCGTTGTCATGTTACAGTAACCCTTCTTCGATGGTTCACGCTTGATTCGATTGCCACGCTTGTGGACGATACGTTGAACGCGGGTGAATACATGGTTACTGTCGATGGGCTGAGCGCTACTAATGGAGTTTACATTTGTCGAGTTGTCGCCGACACTTCGGTTTCTGAGTTCAAGATAGCACTTGAGAACTTGGATTACTCTGTACTTATCAAGAAGACCCCTTTGACGACGACAGACTCTAATGGCAAATTCTCTTTGCCTTATGGAATATTTGCTTTCGGCGTTCCGTTTGTTCTTACCAACGGGGTCAACCCCATCGACACCGTGTACATGTCACGAACAATAGAATTCGTTCTCTATAAGTCGGGCTATCAAACTGCGGTTCAGTCGGTCACCATTGATACGACCACCGATATGAACCAACAATTTCATTTGGCTCAGTGAAGGTATTTGGTTACGACGGTCGCCACGCAGCAACTAACACGCCGCATCACGACGCTCGATTATTGCATATCATGGCGCTCGCCCGCCTTGCGGGACGGCGGACAGGCTCCATGCCGCGCACATAAGAGGCTTCAAGGAGCGCGGCGCGAGCGTGATTGCCGCAAACGTTAGTTGCAATTGCCCTAGGAAGAAAAGTAGAGGAAACTATGTGTTGCGTTAGATTAAACTTGATCGTACTCCTAATGCTTATGACCGCGGATAGGCTGGTGGCTCAGTGGGTAGACAGAAGTCCGTCGGGCATTCACGGGGGTTCCTATACCTGTGTCTACATGGAACAGGATGCACAAAACGGTTGGTCGGTCGGTCCGGGAGGCACGGCCATGCGAACGACAGACGGAGGCGAGACATGGTCTAGTGTCTACCTTGGAATAAGTAATTACCTCACCGGAGTATTCTTTGTGGATCAGTCGACAGGCTGGATCATCGGGGGCAAGAGTTCATGGAACAGTCCTAGCAATGCTATCATTATGGGTACAACCAACGGCGGCTCATCATGGACTATCCAGTACACCTCGCACGAAGACCTAAACGGGCTCTATTTTACTGACAGGCACAATGGCTGGATCGTTGGTAGTACGAATCCCCAAGTGGAGAATGAAGGCTTGATCCTACACACTACCGATGGAGGAAGTCATTGGGCAAAAGACTCGATTTTCGGAGACCTTTACAGCGTCAAGTTTCTCAATCAAGCGTATGGTTTTTTGGGCGGAAGTGGAATGTCTGCAAATGCCGGAGTAATTCACAGAACCACGGACGGGGGGAAAAGCATTACAGATTATGCCCTCACCGGTGACATGTATTCGGCGACAGGCGTCCCTGACATCGCTTGGGCAGATTCCAACCGTGGATTTTGCGTCACCGGTGAGTTGGTGTTTAATACAACAAATGCCGGTGCGAACTGGAAGCAGGTTTTCTCATATCAGGAAAGTGGGAGATATTTGAACCACGTATCTTACTTGGGAGGGTCCAGCTGGCTTGTCTCTTCATCTTCAGTAATCTTCAAGACAACAGATGACGGGAACAGCTGGGATACCTCGCTCGTGTACCAGAATCTACTTCCATACTCGCAAATCTGGAATGTCAACGATATCGTCGACATGAAATTTGTTAACAGTAATAGCGGACTTGTCTTGATAAGGCCAGGGTATGTTTATCTTACCGCGGACGGTGGAACGTCTTGGACGCTTATAGAGCCAACGCTTCAGAACCTGAATTCCATCGACTTGCTTTCCACAACCTCTTTAATCGTAGGAGGAGACGGAGGCAGAGTCTTCAAAAGCACCGACGCAGGAGATACATGGACAATTCTCAAGGTTCCAACGACCACAGATGTGCTGCAAACCGATTTCATATCAGAAAAAGACGGTTGGGCGACGACCTTGGACGATTTCTATCGGACGTCAGACGGTGGGTCGAAATGGATATTGACATCTTCTGCCTGTCTACCTAATCCTTTGACCGTCTTTGACACATCTCTTATGGTTGGAGTGCGGGAGCAAGTTCTCAACGGGAATCATGGATTTTCTGTACAGGAGGGGAACGTAGTGCGATCAACTGATGGCGGAAGGAATTGGACCCAAGTCTATGCGATAGATTACTTCGTCCCACCAGGCTCTATTTACTTCTGGAATTCAGTTCGCGGCTTGGCAAGTTTACCTGTTGAAGATTTTATCGGTTCCACAGCATCTGTTCTTCAGACTTCTGACAGTGGGAAGACCTGGAGTATCCTCTCGCAAATTTCGTTTACCGACAACATAAGCTCATTTTCATTCGTCTCTGACTCCATCGGATTCGCGCTTGCCGATTCCGGGCGAACTGGGACTCGGGCCATGATCGTCAAGACATCGGACGGCGGTAGATCATGGAAAGTAGTTTCGGAGATCGATCACGGTCTTTCGTCTCTGTGCTTCGTCGATGCGTGGCATGGCTGGGCTTGCGGAGCTGGAGGTATGATATACAGGAGTTCTAATGGCGGGACAAGTTGGCTAGGATTACAGGTCAATCCGGCCTATGATCTAAATGTCATCAAATTCGCAGACACCTTGAGCGGGTACGCAATTGGAGGCCGCGGACTGGTCCTAAGGACAGATGACGGAGGACTCACATTTGTTTCCATTCGATCTCATGATTCTCCCATCAGCTTTGCGCTTTCACAGAATTACCCAAACCCGTTTAATCCCTCAACTATGATCAGCTATCAACTTCCGGCTAACAGCCATGTTAGCTTAAAGATTTACGATGTGCTTGGGAGGGAGGTTGAAACACTCGTCAACGAGCGCCAGACAGTGGGGATTCACTCCGTTACGTTCGAAGCGGTCAACCTGCCGAGCGGAGTTTACTTCTATCGTTTGCAGGCTAGCCTATTTACGCAAACCAAGAAGCTCGTGGTTCTCAAATGAGACGGGCAACTGCAACTAACATGCGCAAGCCGCCAGGCAGCCGGGTCAATGATTAGGGCGCTTCATCAAGTGAATTTTCTAAGGAGATTCCAATGTTCTATTTCGTGTTAGAGGTAATAGGCGTTTCGATTCTGGTTTCATTACTCTCGACGTGGATCAAGCTCATTCCACACTATCCGAAACGAAAGTATGCATTCATCCAACAATTGATCAACACCGCATTCCTAACTATTCTTCTGACCTTTCTCTGCTTATTTGAGATTTATCCATCCTGGTTCCTGCTTTTCGCGCTGATACTCTTTATCCTGTGGTTATCCATTCGAATCACCGGCGCCATTGTTCCGAAGGATGGAGAATCAAGCATCGAGACTCCAAATAGAACAAAGAGCGACATGTAATGCGATCGTCCCGTGGCTCATACGCTAAGGAACCTACCCGTTATGCCGCTTCATAACCGATGGCTCGTTATGCCGGCTCTGGTTTCCGCAAGGCTCTAAGTTCAGTGGAAAACTCTCGTCGAAGTGAACGATAACCTATCGGACTGTTCATGCGGCTTGAGGCAGAGATTGAAGCAGATACCTGATTGAGGAGGATGTATGAGTATTATCGGTGCCCATTCCATCATTTACAGCAGGAAGCCTGAGTCTGACCGAGCTTTCTTAAAGGACGTGCTGAAACTGCCCAACGTGGACATCGGTGAGGGTTGGCTGATCTTCGCGCTGCCACCCGCTGAGGTCGCGATCCATCCCTCGGATGAAAACGATATTCATGAACTGTATTTGATGTGTGACAACGTAAAGAGATTTGTTTCCGAGATGAACAGTCACGCTATCGTTTGCGGCCCCATCCAGAATCGCGACTGGGGACTGCTCACCGAGGTCAAATTGCCGGGCGGAGGCAAGCTCGGAGTCTATCAGCCCCGCCACAAGAGTCCAAATGCCATTACCAGGCGAACACGAAAGAGAATGATCAGGCCGTCAACGAAGGAGAGAAAGGCCGTAAGAAAATCGGGCAAATGATCTGCATGATAAATTCCGCGTACTGCAGATGGCGCCAGCATTTGCATGAAACTTTTGCCCCGCCGAACTTGCTATATTAGTATACAGATGAGAAAACGTAACGAGGATATGAGGAGCTCGCGTCGATGAAGATCAATAAGCGGGACGAGCAAGCGCAGGATTTCGTCCTGCTGCACCGCGTGGCGCAACGGATCAATTCGAACCTGGATCTCGATTCCCTTTTGGAGGAGATCGTCAACGACGTTTCCCAGACAATCGGCTGCTCACGTCTTGCCGTCCTGTTGAAGGATGACCGCACGAATGAGCTCGTCGTTGGAGCGGATTGCGGCGGCGATGCAAATCAACACATGAAAGGTGATCGCTTCAAGATCGGCGAGTACGGGATGGTCGGACACGTCGGCGCCACCGAGCAAACTTATTACGCGCCCGATGTCAGCGTAGACCCTTACTACCGCGTGAGCGACAGCCAGACCCGCTCGGAGGTAGACATACCTTTGCGGTCTAATGGGAAACTAATCGGCGTCTTCAACGCACAGCACAAGGAGCTCAACGCTTTTACGCCGGACCGTATCGAGCTTCTCGAGGCGCTTGCGGGACACATCGCCACAGCGATAGAAAACGCCCGCATGTTCCAGCGCGAACGCAATGAAAAGGAACGAATGTCAAAGGAATTGTTGGAGGCGCAGAGCATACAACGCAGCCTGTTTCCTCCATCGCCTCCTGTTGTCTCCGGATTCACAGTCGACGGCACTTGTCTTCCCTGCCGCGAGGTTGGAGGCGATTGGTTCGATTACGTCCCGCTTAGTGATGGTCGTCTGGCAGTTGTCCTGGCGGATGTTTCGGGGAAAGGAATGGGAGCAGCCATGCTTATGTCATCTACCCGATCAGTGCTCCGTCTGGTTGCAGAGAGCGGACTATCGCCGGCTAAAGTTCTGGGCCGTGTCAATCATGTCCTGCTGACAGATTTCCCGGCAGCAAGGTTCGTTACAATGGTGTACGCAATTCTCGACCCGAAGGAAAGGAGCGTCGTTTTTGCGAATGCCGGGCATTGCCTTCCGCTGCTTATCGATGGAGCCAGCTTGCCGGATTTCCTTTCGACAGATGCGGGACTCCCTCTGGGAGTAAAGGAAATTTCTTTCTCCGAGCGAACGGTGATAATGAAGCCCGGGAGCAGGCTCGTGTTCTATTCGGACGGACTGACCGAAGCTATCAACCTGTCACTAGAACTGTATGGCGAAAAGCGCCTGACCGATAAACTTTCAGACCGCTCATTGTCGATTGCGGACCTGTTGCGAGACGTCGAGACGTTTAGAGAGGGTTATCCCGTGTGCGACGATCTCACCGTGGTAATGATAGAAGCAAAATAATCACGGGACAAACCTGGGAGCGAATAACGCATCCGAAATGGTTTTTCTTTTTCGATCCTAGAACGGCAGCACACAATATCTGCTTCTCTTCGAGATGAGGTTCGGCCGCCACACCGCATTGCAACGGCTTGCCTTTCAAAAACGCCAGTTCTAAATGATTCGAACCGAATACTAAGGCGAATAGGAGAAATGAGGAAGACCGCTCGAGGCCAGAGTCATCGTTGAAGAAAAAAAGCTTGTCTATGAATTGGAAGGATACGAGGATTATACGAAGAAAGTAAAATATAGACTGGTCCCATTCGTCTGGTAATATGAGCACCCGGCCATCATCTTGGGTTTCAGCGAGGATGCGAAGACGAATCGGGAAGCGGGATGCACGTGAGAATCGGCGGCACCTTATTTCGAAGAGCGATCTTACTCATACAGTGAGCCGCCTCTTCCAGGATCCAACAGATCGACAATCAAATAAAATCGGTGGAAAAGTTATGAAACGCAGTCGAAACGGGGTTTGCCCGGTTGAACGAGCCGGTTCACTTGACAGCAAATTGAGAAAGTGGTTTCAGAATCCGCGAAAGATACTTTCGCCTTACATCAAAGAAGGAATGACTGTTCTCGATGTCGGTTGCGGTCCGGGATTTTTCTCGATTGAAATGGCAAAGATGGTAGGTACGGGCGGAAAAGTAATCTCGGCGGACCTGCAGGAAGGGATGCTCGTTGAGCTTGCGAGGAAGATCAGGGGCACCGAATTGGAAAGAATAATCAAGCGCGTGCAATGCGCTAAAGATTCGATCAACGTGTCTGATAGAGTTGACTTCATTCTAGCTTTCTACATGGCTCACGAAGTCCCCGACAAGAGCTCCCTCTTCAGGCAGCTTAAGGAGGTCTTGAATGTGGACGGAAAGATCCTCCTTGTTGAGCCGAAGTTTTTCCATGTTTCACGCGAAGAATTTGAAAGTACCACCACGCTTGCCGAGAGCATCGGATTCAATGTTCACCGAGGTCCCAGGCTCCCATTCAGCTGGTCTGCGGTGTTGATGAACGCCTGAGTGAAGTAAATGATTAAGAGACTCTGCGTGGACTAATAGACCCATCCCGCCGGCTTGGACAAATCGCGAGATGATATTCCCATTCCTCAGGGCTGGATTGAGTTCGATGTGGAGGACATTGATGGTGCGACGGTCGACCTGAAATCTTAAGGCTATGGGCTTCTGGTTTCAGCCAGGAAGGAGCCGTGAGGACAGACGGTCACGCGACCCATCGGGCCCGAAGGAGTTCTTGTCGGAATAACGTTCACTCCCTGGATGCGAAATAAATAGCCGAGAGTCTCAAGCCGGCTGAAATGCATCCGTAAACAACTTGCGTTATCATTTGACTAAATTCTTGGTCATATTCAATCATGAAGCACAAGTTTGTCATGTTAATTGCCGTCTTTTTGTTCCATCATCAGTCTGCAGATTCACAAACTTTTTCATCAGGCGATCACTGGTACACTAACCCGCTCGGTTTCTCGCCGCTTGAATTGCATGCCGCGAACGGATTTCTATTGCCTGCGGCTGCGGTGGCGGCTTGCCTCATCTTCACGAAAGACGATACTTCACTGACAAACGGAAATGCCCTTTATAACGAAGACGGAATATCGTGGGGGTACAAGATTCCTCACACGACGCTGTTCCAGAATAGTACCGGCATTTCACACGCTCTGCGGAGATGGATGAGCGTCGGTCTGGAAATATGCTTATATAATGTAATGGACGAGTATAATAACACCGGCGGGGTCGGAGTACGACCGTTCGCGCGTTTCTATCCGTTAACTGAAAAAAGATGGAGGTTGTATTTTGAATCGGGAGTGGGAATCATTTATTTCTTCGACAACTTTCCTAAACCCACAATTGCCGACTCCAGACTCGGGACACATTGGAATGCCACTTCAAAGTATGGTATCGGAAGCGAAATAAATCTCGACTCCTCGACATCTATCGTGATCGGTGCAAGACATGTTCATGTATCGAACGGAAATG
Organism: Candidatus Kryptoniota bacterium; assembly: GCA_036567965.1. NCBI lineage: Bacteria > Pseudomonadati > Candidatus Kryptoniota > Candidatus Kryptoniota bacterium. The sequence goes on along the minus strand of DATCTN010000031.1, from coordinate 462,275 downwards.
TCCTCGGTGTAGATCGCAATCCGTCTCATGACAGCAACGGTTTCTTCGTGGGATTTTCATATAGGCCGGCGAATCAATAATTCGAAAGTTAAAGCTGCTACAGAAAAACCTAGCGACTCCAAACTGATACAGCGCCGACGACTTACGCCGCCCTTACTTCAGGCCGTACGCGTTCAGATCTCCTGACTCATCGGTAATGAACAATACTCCGTTGTCCACAATTGGACTTTCCCAGTGAATTCTGCCGATATGAGAGTCGTGCCAGAGCACTTTTCCGGAAACAGGATCGATCGCGCGAAGGTTGTTACTCCCCGCGCAGTACAATATGTCGTTTGCGACAACAGGAGAACTCCCTCCGCTTGAACTCTTCCACATTATTTTAAGTGACGGCATTCCCTTCCTGTCGACATTGAGCTGGTACGCAGCAAGATTATTGTAAGTCTCGACGAACACCCAGGCTGAGTGGTCCTTGGGGTTCGCCCAAACAGCAGGCGCGGTAAAAAGCATTTCGTCGCCGGCGATATCGACGAGCTTTCCAATTTCTCCTCCCGTGTGCCCTGGTCCACCTTTGCCGCTGAGATCCTCAAGGTTCACAAGACGCAGCTTGGCATCCTTTCCTCCCTGGACGGCAAGGTTTTTCACGCCACAATTATCGGGGACGGGAACGACCGCGGGTGCAGTGCTTCCAAGATCAAGATCTGCATCGTTCAGCTGAGCTTCGTTGGACGGCGTATAACTGTCGACTGGATTTCCGTCGATACCCGTCCCGTCGGGGTTTAGCGAGAAGATTGTGTCGCCCCAGTCATGGTGAGCCGGGTTAAACGGGCCATTTCCAGTCGCCATGTAGATTCTGTCCGTGGCAGCGAGGTAAACGACTCCCGCGCGTGCCCAGATCGCCGACTGAACAGAAGTACAGTCGGGCTTGCCGGGTTTCTGGACGAAGTGGACAGGGTTGTCGCTGCAGTTCGCGTTGAACACATGTTGCGATCCGTCAGTGAGATTGATAGCGGTGACATGTCCCTGGTAGTCGCCCCTGTCGCCGAGATAGCCGCCGTTCGGCATGTAAAGATAAGTCACCCCGTTCTTCGCGGTAGCCATCGTAATGGGTGATGAGCCCTTCTCGTTGAACGGCTTCAGCGTCGTGAGCTCAGGCCAGCCTCCGCCTTTTACTTCGTCTCCGCTTTCGATGTGATATTTATGAACAAAGCCATCCAGACCATATGAGTAAACAAATTCCTTGTTGAAATCGACTACGGGCGAAGAGGTCGTATAGGTCGGTTGATATCCGTTGTTAATTCTGTATGACCCCGATCCGTACTGATGCTGCCATATTTTCTCTCCCGTTGAGGCGTCGAGCGCAACAATGTCGCCCTCCTTTGTCGTTACAAAAATCATGTTTAGCGTTCTGTGCGCAGTGTAAACATTGCTGAGGTAAACCGGCGCGCCATCTGCGACATCGGGCAGAGACACATGGTACAACTCGCGCAGTCCACTTATGTTTTCCTGACCGAGCCCTGTTTCCATTGTATCATTCCCGCTGTGCTGTGCATCGAAATTAAATTGGAGCCAGTCATACACTTCTGGTCTTTTGCTCCCACTCTGTGAATACGCGGGGAATTGCACGCCGACGCAAATTAATGCCGCAACCGTCGCAGCAAGAGTCGTAATTCCTCTGCAATTCTTATTGTAAACCTCGTTTCCCATTCTCATGACACTCTCCTCCTCTTCGAATTTCGCAAAGCTGATTCCTGTTACGTGAGAACCGATACTCTAGGATCCTCTATTTCAGCAGTCAAAGCAAAACAATTTCACCGGGCGGTATCCTGAACTTTGTAGTATCGCTATTCTTGTTCCGGTCCTGTCCGAGACGTATTATTACTTTTCTCTTCTAGATATCGAATCAATTGCTCTCCTTGCCGCATCTTTCAGTCTGCCGTCTATCTCCACTTTTTCCCTGTCCTGAAGCACCGTGAGCACGCTTTTGTCTCCGATTCTGCCGAGCGAGCTGATTGAAACGAGTCTTGCCCAGATGTATGGATCATTGATGTAAGATTCCAGAATACTCATAGTATTTGCATCGTGCGGACCGATCCGACCGATTTCGTTTATTGCGCGCAGCCGCAGAGATTGCGGCTCCCCGTAGTGTGCGAGCTTAACCGCTTCATCGAATGCCTTCGCCGAATCGATGGACGCGAGCGAGGTTAGGGCGGTGCTCTGCAACACTTCTTCGTATGAGTCCTGTGTGAGAGCATTCTCAACAATCGGAAGAGCCTTGTCGGGATCTGTGGCAGACAGTGCTCTTACGGCCGCCGCACGCACGAAATAGTTCTTCCTCGAACTGTAAATCCGGGAAAAAAGGTCGACAAGGTCTTTGTCCTTGAAAGCCGCAAGTCCGTCGATCGCCTGCTCCTGCACGCGCGGATCTTTGTCATCGACCGCATTTCCGAAAGCCTGCTCGACATCAGGCATATGGAAATGTCCAAGAGAACGCACGCATGCTTCGCGCACTCCCCAGAAATCATCTTTACTCAGTGCTTCAAGGAGCGGGGACACCGCACTATCTCCCTTCGCAGTGCCGAGTTCCTCCGCAGCCCAGATTCTCCCAGCGACGTTCGGGTCGTTCGCAAGCTGGTACGCGAGCTCTGGAATAGACTTGCTGAAGTTCAACACTTTCAACAGGTAGTTGTTTTCGTCGAAGTTCACCATCAGGGGCTTGTCCGTTACATCAAATGTATAATTGTTGCTCACGGAGTCGACCCAGATCCTCGCCGTAATCTTTTGCGACGCCGTGACGATGTAAATATCCACGGGCATCTTATACAATGGCGTCAGGCTGTCGATTATCTGAGCCTGAGTGACGTGAAGATCGAGCTTGTGCGAACTCTGATCATAATCGTAGCTGACATCATAGACCGGATGCCCCGCCTTGTAAACCCACTCGTTGAAAAACCAATACAGATTATAGCCCGTCGCTTCCCTGACTGCGTTCTCAAAATCGTGGGTATCGACGTTCCGGTGCTGGAATTCATTTACGTAATGCCTGATCGCGTTCGTGAAAAGTTGATCACCGAGGATTCCACGAAGCATATTGAGTATGTCTGCGCCTCTTGGATAAATGTAGACGCTGAACAGGTCCACCGGGTCGTTGTACCTGTCGTAGACGGTGGGCCTTCTCTCTCGTTCGTCGGCGGAGATCACTTCCCGCTGGTCGTTTGACATTTCATACTGGAAGTAGTCTTCACCGAACGCAGGTCTCGCGTACAGCGCTTCGAAGTATGTAGCAAATCCCTCGTTAAGCCATGCGTTTGACCACGAGCGGCAGGTCAGGAGATCTCCGAACCACTGATGCGCAGTCTCGTGAGCGACAAGGTCGGTGCTTTCTACCTGCGGCTCGGCATCCTTGTCATGTAATGTCCCATCGGTAAGAGTTATCGCGGATACATTCTCCATTCCACCGAATGTAAAATCCGATACTGCAGCCAGCGCCAGCTTCTGCCACGGATAATGGTAGCCGGTGATGTCCGAGTAAAATTTCAAAATGTCCGGCGTGTGTGAGAAGTTGTCCATGGAATATGAAGCTTGAGCAGGGGGAACGTAATAATAGATCGGATCATTGCCGAAATGATCTTCCGCTACCGAGTATTTTCCCGCCACGATCGATATGAGATAGATGACGTGCGGTTCCGTCTCGACCCATTTGAATGTCTTGGTCTTATCGGCATGGTCCGTTGATTCCCTGTCCAGTGTCCCGTTCGAGACAACGACCCAATCCTCCGGCACTGTCGCAGTCAGCGAGCTTGTCAGGAAGTCATCCGGGTAATCGTGGCACGGGAACCAGTATCTCGCGTCCTCCATTTCACTCTGGCTCCAGACCTGCGGCGAGCGTTTAGGATAAGCGGAGTCGGGCTCGATAAAGAAAATTCCTTTTTTCGGAAAAGTCGAATATGTGATTGTATAAATCAGAGTGTCGTCGATACCGTATTTGCCTCCGAGAGCTATCGACAGTGTGTTGCCATCGTACGCGAAGTTCAGAGATTTTCCATCCATGACAATTTTGTCAATCGTCATGTCGACCGCATCGAGATTAACGGTATCGTAGTCTGTCCGGAGCGGTACGATCTTCTCCACAGCGGTTCCGAAGACTTCTTTCTTCTCCATATCGAATTTGAATCTCAAGTCTATGTTAACCATATGAAATTCTCTATCGGGGGGATGATGACGTGGAGGGAGTACATCACCAGACGGAGTTTGAGGATAAGCCTGGCTTAATGAAAAAACGAAAATTAAAAAGGAAACATGTAAAATGGATTTCATTCATCCTCCACGATTTGACTGCCGAAGAAATGAGACCAAGGCGCCGTTTGAAAGATCAACTTAGCAATTCCAACTAATTATAAAAAGAGAAGCGGGGCTAATAAGTTCCCTGGCAGGAAGTGTGGCGGAGTTATCCGTCTATTTTGAGAGTATCCTCGTCGGGATGGATCGTGGCTAGACTGTCTCTGGAAAACGGGGTGACAGGAATGCTCACTCTCCGATTCGAGTAATCATACGGATGTTTGGGATCGCTGAGGTTGCTGTCCGCATAACCCCGCAGCTGTAGAACCTGGTCTTTGTTGAGCGCACCATCAGCCATTACTTTTCTCGCCGCGTTTGCCCTGTCTGTGCTCAGTTCCCAGCCTGTGTAATCTGTTCTCAGGTACTGACGCGCGTCGGTGTACCCCCAATGGTGTCAAAATTAAAAATTGTTAAGGAGGATTGTTCCTTAAACTACTCCAGCACTCAGACGTTATATTTACTATGAAACGGAGGTCGCGATGAAGAAGTTATTTTTCGTGCTGATGTTCGCCTCGACGATTTTTATTGTTCCTCAAGGAACTAAGGCGCAGGGGATTTCATTCCGGGATTTCTATTCTTCACTGTCACCGTATGGCGAGTGGGTCACTGTCGGTGACTACGGAAGATGCTGGCGCCCGATCGGAACGCCGATTGGGTGGAGACCATATACAGACGGTCACTGGGTTTGGACCGAATACGGCTGGACGTGGGTTTCAGGATACCCCTGGGGATGGGCAGCATTTCACTATGGACGATGGACATTCGATCCCGAATACGGGTGGGTCTGGGTGCCTGATTATGTATGGGCACCAGCGTGGGTCGAGTGGAGATGGGGCGGCGGTTACTGCGGCTGGGCACCGATGCCACCTGGATTTCATTTCAGGGTTGACGTCGTCGTCACGGGCGACAACAGGGATTTTGGAGTAGGGATGGGCGGATGGATTTTCATTCGGGCCGACGACATGGGAAGGGATCGATACAGATTCGTTGAGAGAGCAGCGGTTCCGAGAGCGATGGGAAGCACACGCAATGTGACGGAGTTCAGGTTCACCTCAGGAGGCGTGTACAACTCGGGACTTCATCGCGAGGAAGTCGAAAGATTTACGCACAGGCGGATCGAGACGATTGCCGTCGAGCGCTCGAATGAAGCAGGACAGGAGCGACTAGAAGGCAATCGCGTCCGGATTTATTCGCCGGCACCGTTCGCGCCGCAGGTGAGAAACGAAGGACCTGGAGTTCGAAATGGCAGGAGTTCGAATCCACATCCTGGACCACAGCAAGCGGTTCCTCCGGCTCGCTCGAGGGTACGTTATGTAGAACGCCACGACAATCCTGGAAAAGCCCAGCCGCATTATCAGCCGCGGCGAGACGACAGAGGAAAACCTGCAAAACAAGAAAACCCCAAGAACAACGATCGCGGCCGGGAGCGTGAGTCGAAACCGCGAGACAATGGACCAGGTCGCCATCCGTAATAAGAATTCAACGAATATCAGAGAGCCCCGTTATAGACGGGGCTTTTTTGTCCGCCAATTCCACGCGACACACTTATGTCTTTTTAGTAAATTAGTGACGTTATGAAAATTCTTGTAATCGAAGACGAAAAGAAAGTAGCTCGGTTCCTGAAATTGGGGCTGAAGGGTGAAGACCACGAAGTCGATAACGCTTATGACGGCGAATCCGGCGAGAAGATGGCTCTGACCGGAAAATACGATGTCATCGTCCTCGATATAATGCTTCCCAAGAAGAACGGGTTCCTGGTGCTCAAATCGATTCGCGCGGCAGGCGTGCCGACACCTGTCTTGATTCTCACTGCTAAGGGAAATCTCGAAGATAAGGTCGAGGGATTGGATCAGGGTGCTGACGACTATCTTGTCAAGCCGTTCGCGTTCGCGGAATTCATTGCGAGAGTCAGATCGTTGGGCAGAAGGAGCGGCGCGGAGAGAACGACGACGCTTCACGTTGCCGATCTGGAACTCGACACCCTTACTCGCAAGGCGAAACGAAGCGGCAGAGAAATCGAACTGACGAACAGAGAATTTGCGCTCCTGGAATACTTCGTGAGGAATGTCAACCGGGTCCTGACAAGGACGGTTATTTCCGAGCACATCTGGGAGTATAATTTTGATACCGGGACGAACATAGTGGAGGTGTACGTCAACAAGCTGAGGAACAAGATCGATTCGGGTTCCGATAATAAGCTCATTCACACAGTGCGTGGCGCAGGTTACATGATGAAGAGCGAATAATGTTCAAATCTATCCGACTAAAACTCACACTCTGGTATTCGATCGTCCTCCTGATTGCACTCGGGACATTCGGCGTGTCCTCGTACTTGTACACGGGAGAAACTCTCTCCGAGAACCTGAACATTTCACTGAAGAGCGAAGCTGAATGGCTGCGCGACATTCTGGAAGGTAAACTCACAGTCGAGCGCGGGAGGACCCGGAACCTGCGACGCGATCTTTTCGTGCCGCCTTCGAACACCGACACCAGCTCGGAGTCCGACAACCAGGACAGAAGCGATGAAGACTTCGCGATCTGGAACAAGATTTACGAGCACTCGCTTTTGAACTCCAAGAAACAGTTCGTCTACATATTCGACAGGCGGGGGAGAACATTTTACAAATCTTACAATCTCGGCGCCGACACGCTCTCCTCGCCTCCCGACCTGAAACCGTATCAGGTGTCTGTGACGACGGCGATGATAAACGACCAGGCAATCCGCCTGGCGGCGATGAACACAAAATTCTACCGGATACGTGTCGCTTATCCTGAAGATGAAATAAAGGAAGTCCTTCAAAACCTGTTTTCCATTTTTCTACTCCTGATACCTATAGTCTTTCTCATATCGGTCGTCGGCGGTTACTTCCTTGCCAAGCAGTCGCTTCGCCCGGTAGACAGGATTACGCAGACCGCACGCGAAATAACCGCAAGAAATCTGCGGCAGCAAATCGAGGTCGCCAATCCGCGAGACGAGATCGGCCGCCTGGCGGAAACTTTAAACGACATGATCAGCAGGCTCGAAGCCTCCTTTGAGCAGGTGAGCCAGTTTTCCATAGATGCTTCTCACGAGCTCCGCACGCCGTTGACGATAATGAGGGGAGAAATCGAGCTCGCGCTGCGCGGAAGCAGGACGACGGCCTCATACAAGAAAACGCTGGCCAGTCTCCTCGATGAAGTCATCAGGATGAGTGAGATCATTGAAGGATTGATCCTCCTTGCAAAGGCGGATACCGGAGTTGCGAAACTTGAAAAGAAACCGACGCGCCTCGATCAACTGGTAACGGAAATCAAGAGCGACATGGAGATCCTCGCAGACCAGAAGAAAGTGGCGATCTCCATTTCCAAGCTGGAGGAGTTGACGGTGAGCGGCGACGAAGTCAAGCTCCGTCAGCTCATGTTGAACCTCATCGACAACGCGATAAAATACACCCCCTCAGGTGGGCGTGTGACTCTCTCGCTTCAGGCAGTGGATGGCTGTGCGGATTTTGTCGTGGAGGATAGCGGAGTCGGCATCGCTTCGGAAGATCTTGCAAAGATCTTCGACAGGTTCTACAGGGTCGACAAAAGCAGGAGCAGGTTGCCCGCCGGACTCGGACTTGGCCTATCAATCGCTAAATGGGTAGCGGAAGCCCACGGCGGACATATTACGGTTGAAAGCAAATCGGGAGTGGGGAGCAAGTTCAGTGTTTTCATTCCCGCTGACCCGGTCGTCCCCAATTAAGATTTTTTAATCTCCATTTAATTGGCCGGAGCACATGCGTCTCGTATGTTATCACCAACAAAAAACCTACAAAGAAGGTGAAACATATGAAAAAAGTCATGTTGCTTGTGCTCCTTGCATCGTTCGTGGCATTCGGCTCGGTCTATTCACAGGACGCTCCAAAACAGGAGAAGAAGACCGAAATGAAAAAGATGCCGAAGAAGAAAATGGCTATGAAGCACAAGAAGAGCACGAAGATGCGTGCGAAGAAATCAATGAAGCCGATGAAGCATACAAAGGCTATGAAGTCGAAAAAGGACATGAAGCCCAAGACGCCGGACAGTCAACCTTCCGGCAAGTGAGATTTTCTGTCCTCACGCAGAGATGCAAAAAGTCCGCCGATGGCGGACTTTTTTTATTATAAGAGACAAGAACCCGTTGAGAGCGAACCGGGACTTTCTTAGTGTCGCCCTACTTCGGTCAGCTTGAACGGATCGAGGATTTCATCAAGGAGTTTTTCCTTCACGAGCTGCTTCTCCAGAAGTACGGCTCTGATGGTTTTGTTTTTCGCTACCGCCTCCTTGACGACTTCAGCCGCCTTGAGGTATCCGATATGCGGTGTCAGGGCAGTCACAATGCTGACGCTCTTCTCGGCGAAATCTTTGCAGACTGCTTCGTCGGCTTCGATCCCGTCTATACACTTATTTTTCAAAATGCGAAGCGCATTCCCGTAAATTTCAAGCGCGAAAGTCAGGTCAAATCCGATTACTGGCATCATGACATTCAACTCGAGCTGTCCTGCCTGAGCGGCATATGCGATCGTGGTGTCGAGCCCTATGACCTGGAACGATACCATGTTCACCATTTCCAGAATACTCGGGTTGACTTTCCCGGGCATGATCGATGACCCCGGCTGGACGGCAGGGAGCTTCACTTCGGCAAATCCCGTGCGGGGACCGCTGCCAAGAAGACGCAGATCATTCGCTATCCTCGTGATATCCAGAGCAAGGTTGCGGAGCGCTCCGCTTAGAGCGGCTGCGCCGGCCATACTCTGCATCGCCTCGAAATAATTGTCCGCCTGTTTGAAGCCAATCCCGGTGAGTGACGACAACTCTTTCACCATCATGGCACGGTATTTCGGATCGGCGTTCACCCCTGTCCCGACCGCAGTCCCCCCGATTCCGAGATGAGTGAGTTCTTCTCTCGCCCGCTTGATCCTGTCCATATGACCGCGCACGCACGCCGCGTATCCCGAAAATTCCTGGCCGAGTCTTATCGGGGTAGCGTCCTGCAAATGAGTCCGTCCGGATTTGATCACATGGTCGAACTCCTTCGCCTTCTTCAGAAATGATTTCTCCAGGTCCGCAAGCACCGGCAGGAATTTGTCGGTCATCAGAATCGCAGACACCCGGATGACTGCCGGTATCACATCGTTCGTGGATTGCGCCATGTTCACTTCGTCGTTCGGATTGACTAAGGAATAATCCCCGCGTTTTCCGCCGAGAATTTCTATCGCGCGGTTCGCAAGAACCTCGTTGGTATTCATATTGTGAGAGGTCCCGGCGCCGGCCTGGTACACATCCACAACAAACTGGTCCGCGAGTTTCCCGCCGAGCACCTCGTCGCACGCGGCAATTATCGCGTTTGCCTTTTTCTTGTCGAGAAGCTTAAGCTTCCTGTTCACTATCGCGGCGGCTTTTTTGACCAGCACAGTGGCCTTGACCCAATCCTGGTGCGGCCTCACCCCGCTTATAGGAAAATTCACAACGGCTCGCTGAGTCTGAACTCCGTAATACGCGTTGACAGGAACCTTCAGCTCGCCCAGCGAGTCCTTTTCGATTCTGTACTCCATTTTACAGCCCTTTCAAATTTGGACGGAAATTCCCGCCGGTGATGGAACCGACAGATTAGAAATGACCACCTCATTAGAAGTGACCCGACCTAAACCACGCCGGCGTCACCGAACTTGAACCCGATTTCAATTTACCGCTCTCTTTTTTCCGGAGAGGAGTTTGTCTTCGATCTGTGAGGTCGTCAGGATCTTCACACCTTGATTCGACCATTTTCCAAGCAGCTCTCTCCCCTTCTCTTCGTATATCGGCTTCACTGCATCGCTTACCAGGAAGACGTTGTACTTCCTCATCGCAAGAAATCCTTCAACCGCGTAAGCATCGCACACGTCGAGCGCAACTCCGTACACAACAATGTCCGTCGGTCCGAGAATGTCAAGCACGTCGTGAACGTTTGGATTTGAGAAGACATCGAACTTCTGTTTTCTAAACACAATCTCGCCATTATGATCGTTCACCATCGCATCGAGTATCTTCTTATCGAGCTTGATGCTGTCGATCCAGAGCGGGTTCACGGGTTTCGTTGCGCTAATCTTCTCCTGTCCGGACGTGCCCTGCAGACAATGCGGAGGAAACGTCTCGTGAAAGTCGGGTTGATCGGATATCTCGGGATCCGAAAGCGTATGATAATCGACCGATCCGCAAATTGGAATTCTCTGCTCACGTGCGAACGAAGTGAGTTCTTCCAGATTTCCGATCAACGATTCCGCCTCGGGGACATACAATTTGCCGTCCGGCATCATGAAATCGTGCTGCGTATCGACATCCCAAAAGATCAGACTTCCCGCTTCCACATCATTCCCTTATTCAAATCGATCTGTCCGGTCTGCTTCTGGTGAAAAAAACTACTAGTCCGATCCTTTCTCAGGATCTTCCTTCTTGCCGGAAAAAGATTCCTCGAGAGTATGCCAGGCAAGGGTAGCACATTTCACGCGTACCGGGAATTTGGAGACACCGCGGAGTGCAACCGCATCGCCAAGTTCCTCTTCAGATTCCGGGGCGTTTCCCTTCACCATCTCATAGAACTTCCTCGCGACTTTCTTAGCCTCCTCCACTGTCTTCCCCTTGACGAGATCAGTCATGATTGAAGCCGACGCCTGGCTGATCGAGCAGCCTGCGCCCGAGAATTTCGCATCGCTTATCACCCCGTCGCGGACCAGGAGAGTCACTTCGATGTCGTCGCCGCATGATTCGTTGAATCCTCTCGAGCTGTGACTGGAGTTTAAGATAACTCCGTGGTTATGAGGATGCTGGTAATGATCCAGAATTATTTCCGTGAACAGGTCATCTAACGACATCAGCTTTCTTCCTTGGTTTGAAAATTGCCGCCGCTTTCTCAAGTGCCGAGCCGAGCGCCTCGACGTCGGAATCGTTGTTGTATATATAAAAACTCGCACGGGCCGTCGATTGGACCTTGAGTTTTCTCATAAGCGGCTGCGCGCAATGATGCCCGGCCCTGATCGCGATCCCTTTTGAATCGAGGATCGTGGAAATGTCGTGAGGGTGGATGCCATCAATCGTGAAAGACACGACACCCGTCCCTTCGGACTTCGGACGAAGGATGTGGATCCCGTCGATTTTCTGCAGACGATTGACCGCGCGATTTCCAAGCTCGATCTCATGCGTTTCGACATCGCGCATGCCGATGGACAGCAGATACTCGACTGCAGCTTTGAGTCCGATCGCTCCCGCGATGTTCGGCGTCCCGGCCTCGAACTTGTACGGAGGCTTCGCATAGGTGGATGACGTCGGGTATACCTCGTTGATCATTTCTCCGCCTCCGAGAAACGGCTCCATTTTTTCCAACATCTCATACCTGCCGTACAACCCGCCGATTCCCGTCGGCCCGCACATCTTGTGGCCGCTGAACGCGTAAAAGTCGCACCCTATGTCCACGACATTCACGGGCATGTGAGGTGCACTTTGAGCCCCATCGATTATAGTGAGGGCGCCGGCGCTGTGTGCGAGTCTTACAATTTCCTTCACCGGGTTGATTGTGCCGAGGACATTTGAGACATGGACCAGCGATACGACTTTAGTCCTGGTGCTCAGAGAACTCTTCAACGATTCAAGATCAAGACGGTATCCGTCGTCGAGTGTGATAAACTTCAGGACCGCTCCAGTATGCTTTGCGATGATGTGCCATGGAACAAGATTGCTATGATGTTCCATCTCAGTGAGGAGAACTTCGTCTCCCTTTTGAAGGTTATTCAGTCCCCACGCGTAAGCGACCAGATTTATCGCCTCGGTTGCGTTCCTGGTAAACACGACGGTCTCCGGTGCGGGAGCACCGATGAACCGTGCGACCGCGGCCCTGGCTTCTTCATACAAATCGGTCGCCATCTGACTTAGCTCGTAAGTTCCTCGATGTACGTTCGCATTAAATCTCGAGTAGTATTCCTCGAGAGAGGAGATTACTGCCTGCGGTTTCTGGGTCGTCGCCGCACTGTCGAGATATATGAGCGGCTTCCCTCTCGACTCCCAGTTTCGAAATATAGGAAAATCATTCTTTATGTCGTGACGCATGTTGACTCCAATCCTTAAATGCTTCCTTCACTACAACAAAATCCCCGCGCGTAAAATTCTTTTCGAGAAACGGAGATCTGCCTTGCCGACGCGGAAGTTCATCGGATTCTATTATAACGTCAGCGTTTCAGGGCGATTATGATGGTGCCGACACCCGAAAAGATCAGAGCGACATCCCGGAACACCGACAGGATCTCCTCCACGGCGCTGAAAGTCGAGCCGGGTACGATAATCGTGTCACCCGGCAAAAGGAGCGGCGTCTTCACACCCGTGTTCTGGTAATCCGTTAAATCTACGGGTATGACCTGCGTCTGATAGCTGGAATCCGGCTGCAATATTTGTCGCACGATCTTTATGTCGGTCAGCTGCGCATGTTCAAGCGGGCCTCCTCCGAGCGAGACAAGCTGAACCAGGTCCGTAGAGCTCGGGACTTCATATCTCCCCGGGTGCAGGACAAATCCCCAAAGATTGACGACGATTGTCAATCCTTCCCGTCCTCCCAGATAATAATAGGATGGCGCACTTGAACCCTGAGGAGCCACCTGCTGACTGCTGAAAAGTCCCTGCGCTGAAACTTCTTCCCCGATAAATGAAAATAGAATCATCGATAATACGATTGCCAATTTGGATCGCATTTCTTTCCTTTCTAATTGACAGTAAAAGTCTGCCAGATCGATTTTGCTTGCTGGTCTGTTTTGATATTGTATCTATCGATCCGCCATTGGTATTGATGACCCGATGTCAACGAATCGAAGGCGGTTGTAACCGTATCATAGGGAAAACTCGGGCTGCTCCTGTAATCGGAAAACGCTTTTGGACTGACATAAATATATTTGGACGCTATGATATCCTTGAGTCGAAGGACTGTGCTACCGCCGTTCGTATTATCAGTCCATGTGAAGACTATTCCGAGTTTGGAGATTGATTGACCTAATCCCGGGCTGATCAGCGTCGGTCTCGCAAGAAGCATTATGCTGACGGTATCCGACCAGTTGCTGAGGCTTTGATCCGGCGAGACAGCTTTCATGCTGTAGTAATATGTCGGTCCGATGACGACGGAATTATTGTCTATCATCGTAGAATCTGCAGATGATGCGGAACCAATCAAGACGAAATTTACGGGTGATCCATGTGTGTCGACAGAATCGGCCCGGTAGATATTGAAGCCGGCCGTTCCGGGTACCGGGTACCACTGCAAAAATATTCCTCCTGCGGGCGAGTCATCCTGTCCTATGCCTTGTTCCACCACCGAGGTAGGTGAAGACTGCGGGACAAACTGCGGAGTTCCTAAAGTATAGACCCGCGTGCCCTTTGTTGAGCAGCCGTAGAGCACGGGAAAAATCGCCGCCATCGCTATCAATGAAATTTTCTTCATTTGAAAATCCTGTCGAGATAAAACGAAGCGCTCACCCTGTTGACGTTGCCGAGACTCTGGGCAAGAAACGCATAATCGACCTGCATAAAATTAAGATCGATGCCTGCCCCAGCGGTAATGTCACCCGCGTCGAGGCCGGCGCGTATCGAGAGCAGGTTCTTATAGACATACTCGAGGCCGTAACGAAGATCGCCGTATTCCGTGTCCCTGTTAAAAGCGAGGACGACATGGCCGTTTATGGCGTCAACGGGCGCGTCGTACGACAATCCCCACAGTATGGTTCTCGGGATATATTCGGTCGTTTGTGTGTCCCACGCTATCCTGGTATTAGTCACATCGCGAACATTCATTCCGAAAGCTAACCTCCCGCGATCTGAAGCGGATGGGAAAACCGTGAGCGGGACACGGAACATGAATCCGCCGTCGAGCCCGACTCCAGATCCCGCGCGGCCGTAGAGCGAGCGGTGAATTATCTTGAAGTTCACACCGATTGGCATCTCAACGGGAAGCTTGAAGAGGGACCACCCGAGGTCTAAATCGAACTTGAACATCCTCGAGATGTTCAGATAGATTCCGTCGTCGGCACTACTGAAATATCCGTTGTTGGAGCTCGTCTTCACAAGCTGTTCTCTTTGAGTCGGCGATAAGTCGATCCAGTCCAGGTCCGGCTCGAAGGGAATATTGTCCACACTGAGCCTTACCCAGTCGACTGAAAGATTCAGGTCCTGTACTTTCTGCGTATACCCGACGAAGAAGAAATTAGAGAGGGGCGAAAGTATTGAACCGTATTGTGAAGAATACATCATGGTAAGGATCTTAGAATTAACAAGTGCTGTCCCTGCCGGATTATAGTGAAAGGCCGTCCCATCGTCAGCCAGAGAAACGTAGGCGTCACCGAGCCCGAGGGCTTTCGCGCCGACGGGAATCTCTAGAAAACTTCCTGCGTATTGGGATTGAGCGGATACTGTCGACGCCAGAAGTGAAATATATATTATGAGACGCTTCACCTCAACCTCGCCAGTTTTCCGATGTCTTGGACAGTCTTGCCTCCGCTGCTTACGCTGACCTTATAAAAATAGACGCCGTTTGCCACCTGGTTTTGAAAATTATCGGTACCGTCCCACCAAGCCTCGTGATAGCCGACAGCCGTAGGCGAACCGGTACCTCCCCGGAGGAGACCGAAGGTTTCGTTGTTGTCATTGCTGGGGTACCGGATTGTCTTCACCAGTCGCCCGCTCACCGAATAAATTTTTACTTCAACTGCGTCAATCGGGTTGGAAGAAGTGACGTCGAACGCGATAAAAGTGTCGTTTATAAACGGATTCGGATACGCCCCGTAAACTTTCAGGTTGAAATCTGATCTGACCACGAAGTTCACTGTAACAGGCGCGGAGACATTTCCGTTCGCATCTTCAGCCGACAGTACCAGCGCGTGCGCGCCCGAAGTAAGCGGAAGCTGAACTGCAGCCGTAACCGATGTCGGATTGGTGACTGTGTCTGGCAGGATTATCAGTGAGGTGTCAATCTGCTGATTGTCAAGAAGAACTTTGATGCTCTTTCTTGAGAGATATATCCCGTCCTCGTCGTGAAGCAGGAGCGAGAACCGCGGATTGGGCGGGACATTGTCGCCGTCCGAGAAAAACTGTTCCCCGACTGAAACCGTTACCTGTGGCGGTGTGTTGTCGGAGGAAAACCCGGCGACAAATGTGCCGAGCGAGCTGACGGTCGCGGAGACTGCTCCAGCTGCAAAATTCCCTCCAACTTTATTAACCGTGTGAGTCCTGTCGTCATAAATATAGAGATGAAGAGCGGAGAGATTCGCTTTCGTGGTGGAATCGGGATTAGTGACTAGAACTGATACGGTGTAACTGCCGCTCTGAGAGCTTCCGATGGAAAGAAATCTGCAGAATTGAGATCCGCCGCTCTTGTACTTCGCCAGAATTATGAATGGCTGCTGAAACAAAACCGGAGAAAGTTGGTCGACCTGAAATATCTGCCCGGGGGATGCTCCGGTCAGAGTGCCGGTCGTGTCGAGAATTACTGTTCCGCCTGGGCTCGCGGATGTGTAATCGACATTGATGGTGGATGAAGCGAAGTTGTTTTCAGGATGAAGATCATAGCCGTTGGTAAGACTGTCAAACGCGAGGTACATATAAATCCGGTGGCTGCCTGTAGTTAGATTTACAGGTACACTTGCCAACTGTTGAAAGAGAGTGTCGAAACCGACTCGTACCGATCCGAGGAATTTGCCCGCGGGATTCTTCGCTCCATCATAGAAATCTACCCTGACATTTTGTGCCGGGACTTTATTCCAGTCGTAAACGAATGCCTGGAGCCGAACCGATGTGTCTGCGACGACCTTTATGGTCGAGTTCACATTTACATAGCTGCCGGGTGAATACGCGGAAATATCGGATGCCCCAGGCACAGTGTAACTGGCCTGGGTGCCCGTGAATGTTCCACCCGACGATACATTCGCTACTATGCTGCCGATGATGATCTCGCCCGGCTTCAGTGTGTCTCCGCCTACCGAGAAAGTGGCGGAGTATTCGCTTTGCGCAGAAAGTGAAAGCGGAATATTTAGTGTTGCTATGATTCTGTCGCCCGTCGTATTGATGGAGGAATAAATCTTTCCCACAAAATTGACCGAGGTAAATCCCGATCCGGAACTGGCCAGAGCTCCAATCGAAAGCTGAAATGCGGAACCATTTGATGTTATTCCGAACCTTTCGATCTGCGCAAACGAACTTTCCGTGGAGAAATCAATGCTGGATGAGCTCTGGGCGGTGCTATTGTGTACATACACTTTTGCATGGCCCACTCCGGCGAAACCGCCGCTGAAGGGGATATTGAAATTTCCGCTGCCGCTGTTATCCAGCGTCACGTTTGACTGTGCCATGATGTCGCCGTCGAAGTTCGTCAGCTCGACCGTGCCTGTGCCGCCCGCCGGGCCGCCGGAGACGGACCCTGACACGGTCTGGCCGGCCGATGCAGTGTAGGAATTCAGTCTTACACTCGAGTTGTTCGGCGGAAGTTGAATCACGAGCGCGGGATCGCCGATCAGATTATACTGCCCGATCATTCCGACGGACTGCGGCCAGTAATAATAGCTGGCATAATACTCTGCCTTCGCGAGAATGAGATTTGAGCCGACGCTCGTGTTGCTTCGGGTCGAATCGAAAATTAAAGGAAGCAGCTGGCTGTCCATATAGAAATCGTTCAGAAGCCAGCCGAGTCCCGAAGAAGCGACAAGTCCGACCGCTCCCTTGTTCTGCGCAAACAAAAGCGTGGAAGAAAGGGGAACTCCTTCCTGACCGTCAAAAGCGCCGGCAAAACAAGTCATGCTCGCGATGAATGGGTACTTTCCGTTATTCGACATGCTGCTGACCTCGTCATTGGTGAGGATGCCGTTGTCAGCCCAGATCGCACCGCCGCCGTGACCCATGTAATTGACGAGTGAAACGCCCTGGTTAAAATGATTCAAGAGGTCTTGAGTCGTGCCGTAGTATTTGGTGTCCACTTGCGGATCCTGAATGCTCGTATACAGCCTTTCAGTAAAAAAATGGGAAGGAATCATCGCATGCACGACTGAATCCGTTTGGGTGTGAAAGACTTCTTCTTCGCCGGCTATCAGCAAAGTGGAATTCTGCCATCCGAACGACTTATTCAAATAGTAACTCAACGTTTTGTCTATGGCCGACTTCAGCTGGTCGGAAGTCAGTGCCGGGATCCTCCCGACAGCGACATCGGGAAGCGGGTCGTCTCCGTCTACACAAGCGTAGAAATTGTCGGCTGACGTCGCCCCGAAGGTGTAAGTTTGAACGAGCATCACCGGGAGGAGATTGGTAACATCATGGCCGTTCTTTGTGTCCCACGTCCCTCGTCCGACGAGGAGCACGTACTTCGGCGCCGACGACCATTTATGGTACGCGTTCGATATGAAATCTCTTATTGCATATGGGCTTTTTATTCCATAATTGAAATCATCATAAACCTGGACGGCGTCTACCACAAGAGTTTTCACTCCGTGCGTATTGTACCATGACGCAAGCTGGTTCACCGGGTTCGAAGGGTCCTGTGTTTTAGTAATATCGTCAAGCTGGCGGCTCGATATAATTATGTAATCGGCTGAATAGTCGTACGAAGACAATCCCGAATTCGGGACCTGTTCGATCAAAATCGGTCGAAGTTTACCCGCGTCGCTCACCGCTATCAGCTGATCGTCGGGGGATTGCATATACGCCTGGAAGGATGCGGTGTAACCGACTGGCGAGCCCGGTGTATTGATATAACGGATCGTGATGTCGGTGATCTTCGAAACATTCAACCTGTAAACCGAGACGGTCGAGTTATGAAAATTCTGAATGAGGAAATTGTAATAGCCGGGCTGCGCATTGTCGGGAATTGTGAACTTAATGTAATCGTTATCGGCCACATACAAACGCTGGTATTCCAGTTCGACCCAGTTCAAAGCAAACGTAGAGACGGCAACATTTCCCGGGTTCGCGTCGAAGACCTGGAGATTGTTCGACCCGTTGTGAAGCACGCTCTGAGGGATATTAGCAGCCGAACCGACTGAAGATATTTGTATGTTCTGGTCGTCCCATGTCGAATTAAGAACATGAGTCTGGTTAATAAACAACTCGGCCTGGTGTTCGTTTGGTACATTAGGCGAGTTATTCGAACCGTCAAGATGAGTTATCCCGTGAAATGCCGCGGTAAGCGTGAGAGGTTGTATCGAAGTTGTATCGGGATATGAAAGTGTAAACGGAACTGTCACCGTGTGATTGCTCGAGACTTCCGCCCAAAACCAGTGATCACGCCTGTCAAAGTTCTGATTTAGGTCGACGGCGTCCAGTCGCTCGAACCTGAGGTCCTTTTCGAGATGGGCGGTCTGAGTGAATGAGTAGCCTGAAAGATCGACGGCGTTGCTTACTCGATTCAGTGCGCCCGATTCGGTGACGAGCCTCTGAGCAGGGGCGGTAGAATCATCCGTAAGGAGATAGACATTGTTGTCTGTAAAAGGATCAGCGTATAGATCGGGACGGCCCCCGGAGTAGTTGACCCTGTTCGCCGTTCCATAAAATTCAAAATAGCTGTCGCCGGTAAAGGCGGTGCCACCGGAGGTGTGGACGTAAATCGGAATCTGCTTCCCGTGATTCCACAATGTCATGTTTTGTGAAGTGAAACCGGAGAGGTTCACGTGCGAGGTGTCGAGATCGGTGGCGGATACGTGATAAATGCCGTCCTGGTTCACAATAATCCTGATATATGAACCTGCGGGTGGAGGGGCACTGCTCTGCACTTTGTTGGTCAGTTTCGATGATAGAACCCCTGACGGCTTATCGAAGTCCTCAGCGAATGGCTGTGTGGAATTAAGGCTGACCGTTACAGACTCGTAGTAAGTCAGCTGTCTGGAGGTCGGGCTGTAAACGTAAGGAACAACGATCAGAGAAAAGACTTTTCGCCCTCGCATGATCCCGACCTGTTTTAGAATTACTCCGCTAGACGCGCCGAGCGCCGCAAGATCCGGTTCCGCAACTCCGGGAAGTCCGGTGGAGCTGTCTACGAAAGCTGGAGGCGGGCTGGAGAGAGAAAGTATGGCGGGATTGGATCTCTGAACCGAGTAGCTGACATTTCCGGTCGACACAAAAGGGAACGAGATATAAGGAACAGAACCGTACGAGCCATCTATGAGCGAAAGGACGCTTGTTTTGTCGGATGTAATCGTGAGAACTCTTTGAGTGGGCGAAATCGATTTGACACTCAATCCTTTTCGCACAGCCGCGTTCAGCTGAGACGTGAATGTGAAAAGAACTACTAGAAGAAAGACCCTTTTTCTGTCGATCACTTTCCGTGGCAGTTCTTGTATTTCTTCCCGCTCCCACAGGGACAGGGATCGTTTCGGCCGACTTTCTCGGCGACTCTGATCGGCTTTCGTTTAATTTGGCCCTGCGCCCCTTGCGCGGCGGGCTCTCTGTTGCCCTGAAGACCGAGTCCGGCGGCGGAATCGTGATGAAGCTGCATTTGTTCCCGTCTCGGCATCTTCGCCGCTCGGCGCTGCGGGATTTCTTCCGGCACTGCAGGAAACGCCCTGAAAACTATCTGAAGTACTTCTCTGTTTATCCCTTTCAACATCGTCACAAACATATCGAATGCCTCACGCTTGTACTCGACAAGCGGATCCTTCTGTCCGTACGCGCGGAGATTGATTCCCTCCTTGAGGTCGTCCATTTCCCGCAGGTGCTCTTTCCATTTTTCGTCGATGACCTGGAGAGTCGCCATCCTTTCGAGACGACTCATTATCTCCACTCCGAGCTCCTGTTCCTTCCGATTGTAAAAGTCGACAGCCGCGTTGTATGCCCGATCAGCAACGCCGTCCTTACCAAACCGCCTGAATTCATCGGGCGTAAAACTTATGTCTGTGAGGAACGTGCGTCTCAATTCATCTATGAAACCGGCGATATCGCCGTCGTCGTAATAATTCTCCACGATCTCATTCATATGCTCACGGAGCATGTCGAATATCTCGTCCTTCAGACGCTCTCCGACGAGCGCGTGCCTTCTTCTGTCATAAACGACTTCTCTCTGCTGGTTCATGACGTTGTCGTACTCGAGAAGCCTCTTTCTGATTGCGAAGTTGTTCTCTTCGACCTTCTTCTGGGCGCGCTCGACACTTCTCGTAATCATCGAGTGTTGAATGACGTCGCCTTCTTTCATGCCGAACCGGTCCATGACTTTCGCGATCCTGTCGCTGCCGAAGAGTCTCATCAGGTCGTCTTCGAGGGACAGATAAAACTTTGACGATCCGGGATCGCCCTGTCGTCCCGCGCGGCCGCGCAGCTGCCTGTCGATCCGGCGCGCTTCGTGCCTCTCGGTTCCGATGATGTGAAGCCCGCCCTTTTCAACAACACCGGGACCGAGCTTGATGTCGGTTCCACGTCCCGCCATGTTTGTTGCAATCGTGATAGCTCCCGGCATTCCGGCGCGCGAAATGATTTCCGCTTCGCGTTGATGCTGCTTCGCATTCAGAACTTCGTGACCGATACCGCGCCTCTTCAGCATTCTGCTCAGAGTTTCGCTGACTTCAACGCTCGTCGTTCCGACCAGAACAGGCCGGTGCTCTTTTTTCATCTCTTCAATTTCTGTGAGCACGGCGTTGTACTTCTCACGCTTTGTCCTGTATATGAGATCGTCATGGTCGTCACGGACAACAACTCTGTTCGTGGGCACCACCACAACATCAAGTTTGTAAATGTCGTAAAACTCTCCCGCCTCAGTCTCCGCCGTCCCGGTCATGCCGGCGAGCTTCTTGTAAAGTCTGAAATAATTCTGGAGAGTGATCGTTGCGAGAGTCTGTGTATCTCGCTCGACCTTGACACCCTCCTTGGCTTCGATCGCCTGGTGCAATCCCTCCGAATACCGGCGGCCCTGGAGAATTCTTCCCGTGAATTCATCTACGATCAGGACCTTGCCATCCTGCACAACATACTCGACGTCCTTTTCGTAAAGCGAATAAGCCCGCAGCAGCTGGGAGACGGTGTGTATCCTGTCGCTTCGTTCCGCGTATAACTTGTAAAGCTCTTCCTTCTTTCTCTGCATTTGACCCGGCGTGAGGAACTTGTCTGCTTCTATCACGCTGACCTCCGTTCCAATGTCGGGAAGAACGAACATATCTTTATCGGCCTGCGACGACGCTAGAAAGTCTCTCCCTTTTTCCGTAAGGTCTATGACGTGTGTCTTTTCGTCAACAGCGTAAAACAGCTCGTCGTCGATTTCGTGCATGCGAGAGCCCTGGTCCTTCAGATATTCTAGTTCGGTCTCCTGCATCAGGCGCTTATTCGACGGCTCGTTGAGGAGTTTCGTCAGCCTGTTGTGCTTTGGAAATCCCCTGTAGGATCTCAGGAGCAGTACCCCCGCTTCTTTGGTTTTTCCTTCTGCAAGAAGCTTCTCCGCATCTGCCGCGTACTTGTTGATCAGTCTGATCTGCTCATTTACAATTCTCTCTACTCGCGGCTTCATATCGTCGAAGGTATGTTCCGAAGACGGCACAGGCCCGCTTATAATGAGAGGCGTCCTTGCCTCATCGATCAGAACTGAGTCTACTTCATCGACGATCGCGTAATAGTGCTCTCTCTGGACTATATCGTCGGCTTCCACACCCATGTTGTCGCGGAGATAATCGAATCCAAATTCATTGTTGGTACCGTAGGTTATGTCGCACTCATACATCTTTCGTCGCTGGGAGGTATCCATGTCAGACTGAATACAACCGACAGTTAATCCGAGAAATTCGAATACTTTCCCCATCCATTCGCTGTCACGCTTGGCAAGGTAATCGTTAACGGTTACGAGGTGCGCCCCTCTTCCCGGCAACGCATTGAGATAGAGCGGCATCACGGCCACAAGTGTCTTTCCTTCACCCGTCGCCATTTCCGCGATCTTTCCCTGGTGGAGGACTACCGCACCCATCAGCTGAACGTCGAACGGAACCATGTCCCAGACTATTTTGTGTCCGGTGACATCCCAGCTTTGACCTACGAGCCGTTTGCAAGCTTCCTTAACGACTGCAAATGCCTCCGGAAGAATCTCGTCGAGTATATCATATATAATATCATCACGATCGCTCTCAATATTCTCCAGACGCTCGTAAATTCCTTTTCGCTCTTCACCCCGGATATCTTCTTTGAGTTTTTCCTTCAGCTCTGCGATCTCTTTTTCGACTTCGGAAGTCTCACCCCTTATTCTTTCCCTGAACGCTGTGGTCTTTTGCCTTAACTCGTCGTCAGTAAGTCCCTCCACCCCCTTTAAAGCTTCATTAATCTCCACTGCAACCGGGACCAATTTCTTTGCGTCGCGTTCATGTTTCGAGCCAAATATCTTCTTTAGAAGGGATGCTGCCATTTTTCCTCTTAAATAGTCCAAAAAATATAGTTAGGCGGGTACCCGTAATCAAGGTGAACGGAATCAGCCTTCCGCTCCCTCCAACGCACGCTATCAGCCTCTCCGAAGTTTATTCTGGGCCGCCACCTCAGGTGACAGATTACCCCCTCACTATTTTCCCGTACCGGCTGTCCAGATGTTGTTTGTGGCGTCCACGTCGGGAAGTATCTTATCGGGATCGACAACGACGGAATCGAGGGACGAAGTCGATGCATACCTGAAAGTGAACAACCCGCTTCGCTCCCAGACTTCAACAGGTAGATTGAGTCTTCCGGTTTTACCGTCTGATTCTTTGACCTCAACAGTTGTAGGCATCACCATCTTTCCTTTATTCTCAAGGGTGATAAGAGCTCCCTTTGAGGGATCACCGCCGACGTACCTGACGCTGTCAACAGCCTGATCGAGATCGTACTTCTTCACGAACCAGCCTTTCCAGAACCAGTTGAGGTTTTCTCCGGACGCATCGTTCATAGTTCTAAAAAAATCTTCAGGCACAGGGTGTTTATATGCCCAGCGCTCTATGTAAGTCCGGAATGCGTAATCGAATCTGTCTTGGCCGAGAACATATTCCCTCAGCATGTAAAGGCCGAGCGCGGTTTTATAATATTCCAGTGTGTGAACGTATCTCCCCGGAATAGCGTCTGCGTAAGTCACAATCGGGAGCGAGTTGGGTCCGACCATGAAGGGTACAATGTCGCGTGCCGGGTTCTTTCCTTGCGGATCAAATTCATTGTCCCTTTTAGGAGCGTACTCTCCGCGATTGAATTCGTCAGACGCGTAAACGTCGATGAACGTATTGAAGCCCTCGTCCATCCAAGCGTTCGCCCGCTCGTTTGAGCCCACGATCATTGGAAACCAGTTATGTCCGAGCTCGTGCGCGGTAACATACCACATCACCTTGTTGTACATTTTCCACCAGCAGAAAACGATGGCTGGATACTCCATTCCACCGACCGGCCCCGCGACATTTATCGCCGACGGATATGGATATTCGAACCAGTCTTTTGAAAAGATCTCGATACTTCCTTTTACATATTCAGTAGATCTTCCGTAACACGAATCAGCCGAGCTCTCTATCGGGTATACGGACATGGCGAGAGATTTTCTGCCGCTCGGAAGATTTATGCAAGCTGCGTCCCAGATAAACGCGCGGGAGCTCGCCCACACGGCGTCCCTGGAGTTCTTCATACTGAAGTGCCATGTAATCATTCCCTTCGCTGTTGGACGCGTTGCGGCACTTCCTACCTCAGTCGGCGAAACAATGTACACTCTCTTGTCACTTTTTCTCGCCTCGGCAAGCTGCGCAATTTCTTTGCCGGTCAAAACTTTCTGCGGGTTTACAAGTTCTCCCGAACCGACTACAATCTGGTCGGCAGGCACCGTTACCGAATAGTCGTAATCCCCATATTCAAGATAGAACTCTCCCGCTCCAAGAAACGGAAAGCTGTTCCATCCATGGACATCGTCGTAGACTTCCATTCGAGGGTACCATTGGGCGATGTCATAGATTGCTCCATTCTGAGTGTACATCCATCCCGTTCTGCCCATCCCACCCGGCGGGATCACGAACGAGTAATGAATAGTGATCTTGATTTTGTCTCCCTTGGGCCTCATCGCTATCGGGAGCCTGATCTGCATCCTTGTATCATTGATGAGATAATCTCCCTTAATGCTCTTTCCGTGTTCCTCAATCATGACGGATTCAATACTGTCTCCTCCAGCGAATTGAATGTCCGGATTACCGCCGCTTATTATCCCACGTGAGCCCTTTGCGAGCTCGTTTTGCTCAAGCTGCATCCACAGATAAGAAAGCTCGTCCGGACTATTGTTAGTATATGTTATCTCCACTTTACCATTTATTGATTTTGAATTTGTGTCGAGCGCCGCTTCTATTTTGTAGTCGGCTCTGTTTTGCCAATAGTTTGCGCCCGGCGCTCCGCTGGCGTCCCGGAATGGAGAAGTCGAAGCGCTGCCAAAAGCCGGATCGAATGTCTCATGCGGATTGTACTTCGCGTCGTCCTGCGATCTGCATACTTTCGCATGTACTAGAATCGCGAGAAAGCAGATAACGGATAAAAGTCCCTTTTTCATTTTGAATCCTCAGATAATGTGAATAAACAAACCGGATTAAAGATATGCCGAATCGGCAACTTTCCCTATTTAAATCGTACTCTTAATGAGTGACACTCGAAATACGCTTCCGGTCTGTGTCAGAAATATAGTTTTGATCGTTTGCAAAGGCAAAGCATGAAGGAGGCATGATGGCACAGCTTGTTTGGAATCGACTAAGCTCAATACTAAATTCATCTGACTATGAAGATTAAACCGATCGCCGCAGTATTCGGCATAGCCGCTGTTGCAGGGCTGGCAATATTCGTTTATTTGTTGCCTTCATATACGGGTCTCTATTCCGTCGACAGCAGGCTTACTCCTGCTGATGCGCGCTCAATGTCAGAGAGTCTTGCAAAAGAAATCGATGTGAAGATCCCGGCAAGATCGATGAACAATACAACATTCGGCCTGGATGAGATCGCCCTAGTTTATCTTCAGAGCAGTGTGGGTACAAAACGCGGAAACGAACTTGTAAGGTCGGATTCCATACCATTGAATTACTGGACGGTTATTTGGTTCGACCCATCGCAGCAATCAAAAGAGGGAGAGATTTTCCGTGCGAAATATTCCCAGGGGGGACATCTTATATCTTACTCAATCACAATTCCCGACACGGCCGCCGGAAAGCTCCTCGACGAGAGCAAGGCAAGAGACGCGCTCAATTCGTACTGGCGGACCCATAACCTCAGTGTCATAACCGGAACGAACCTGGATGAGTGGAAAGAGAAATCGTCCGAACCTGTGAGGCTCGAGCACCGACAGGACTGGACATTTACTTTTACGAAGCAAAGGGCGGATTCCTTTGGTCTCGAAGGGAGGATTTCAATCAGGATTTCCGGCGATCAGTTGGTCTCATTTGAAAAATCGTACGAGGCCCCGTCGGAGTTCACACTGCTTTATAATTCCAGGAGCACACCTTATGTGTTTCTCACTTTTGCGTCCTGGGTGGTGATTTTTGTCCTCTTCGCAATCGGTCTCGTGATATTCCTGAAAAGATACAACGAAGGAGAGGCCGGAGTCGGCTCATCTCTCCTGGTTAGCGGAACATACTACATCGCGGCTGCCCTATCTATGGTTCTCTCTTTCCCGTCGATCTCCAAAGGAGTTCAGATCTCGACATTAAACCTGTTCTACGAAGGGCTGGTAGTTCTTGCCGCGCTTCTTCTCCTGTGGACACCGCTCCTCGGAATCCTGACTTTCTCAGCGTGGGGCATAGGTGAATCCTCGGCGCGCGCCCAATGGCCGAACAAATTGTTTACCTTCGATGCCGCGACTCATCTGAAGTTCTTTAATGAGAAAGTCGGCATCTCGATACTTCGCGGATACGCGTTCGGCCTGATACTTATGGGTCTCTACGCGATCGCCAATCCGGCTTTCTCACTCAGAGTAGTTCTCGCTAATTCCAGTACTCCTCTGGATTCGTACGTCCCTTCGGTCCAAGTCATAGCCGAATCGTTCGCGCTCGCTCTCTTCTGCGAAACCTTCTACAGGTTCGGTGTCCTTTCCTTTTTCGGAAAGAAACGGCTCGTCACCGGAATCACAGTTTCAGCGGTGTTGTTCGTCCCTTCGCTTTTTTACTCGCTTCCATACGGCGAGTATCAAATCCTCCCTCGCATATTGATCACTGTCGTCTTATCTCTGGCACTGACTTTCATTTTCCTTCGATATGATTTCCTTACGGTCCTGGTCGCGAGCATTCTTTTCAATCTCGCACACTCGCTCGTGCCGCTATTCGGTTCCGAGAACTCCTATTATCGCTTGAACACGATTGTTGCTTTCGCGATTCTTGTTCTTCCGGTGATTCTTTCGTTCGTCGCTCTTGTAAAGAAACAGCACTTCGAGCTTTCAGTCAACCTGATGCCCAAGCATATCCGGCGGATAAGTGAAAGAGAGCGGATGGCGCGCGAACTCGAGATAGCAAAGAATGTTCAGATCAACCTCCTTCCGAGATCCAACCCCTCTCCTTCCGATTTCGAATTCGGAGGAATATGCATTCCCGCCCTCGAAGTCGGGGGAGATTACTATGATTTTGTCCAACTCCCGAACGGAATGATCGGCACCGCGATCGCGGACGTTTCAGGAAAAGGTCTGCCGGCTGCCATATACATGACTCTCACCAAAGGAGCGCTCCAGGCATACGGTGAAGACCAGCCCTCTCCGCGGAAAGTTCTGAACAGGATAAACTCGATAGTATTCAAGTCAATCTCCCGCGGAACTTTCATTAGTATGATCTACGCGGTTCTCGACACGCGTACGAAAGTGGTGCGCTTCGCCAGGGCAGGACATAACCCGCTTGTGTTCTTTTCGACCGGCGCAAACTCGGCGAAACTTTTCACGCCGAACGGACTCGCGCTTGGACTCGACAACTCGGATAAGTTCAATTCTACGCTGGAAGAAATGGAGATTGCGTTGAAGCCTGGAGACGTGCTTGTGTTTTATACCGACGGGTTCAGCGAGGCAATGGACTCACAGGCAAACGAATTCGGCGAGCCGAGACTTGTGGAACTCATTGAATCTGCCCGCCATCTCCCCGTGGACGAGATGCTCACCGAAATCGAAGAAGGTGTCAGGAAATTTGTCGGCAACGCCCCACAGCATGACGACATGACAATGGTTGCGATAAAAGTGAAGCCGACGCCGGCTCACTGACCATCTGTCGCACCCCTAGCCGACAGCCGCTTCAGTATCAATTCATGGATATAAGGATTGCACGCGAGTCCGGTGCTCCCGTAGATTGTGCGGTTTCCCTCGAAGTCGGTAAATACTCCGCCCGCTTCTTCGATGATAGGTTTTATTGCGGCCACGTCCCATGGCTTAACGATCGGGTCGACCATCGCCTCTGCCGAGCCTTCCGCGACAAAAGTGTAGCCGAAGCAGTCGCCGAATCCCCGGTCGTGATACGAAGACTTGACGATATCGAGGAACCTCCTTTCGTAATGCGTCCCGACGAAGTAGCTGAGTCCTCCGAACACAATACCCGCCTTCTCCAGAGTTCTGATTGTGCTGACTCTTATTCGTTTCCCGTTTTTGAATGCACCGTGGTGTTTTGAGGCGTAGTAGATCGACTTCAGCGCCGGTAGAAACATGATTCCCGCGACCATCTCGCCTTCATGCTCGAGGCCGCAGAGGGTCCCCCAGAACGGAATACCTCGGGTGAAATTCCTCGTCCCGTCGATCGGATCGATGATCCACCTGAATTCCTTCCCGACGGCGCTTTCTCCGAACTCTTCTCCGTAAAAACCGTGATGAGGAAATTTACGCGATAATTCGCCGATGAGGAACTTCTCGCACTTTTTGTCGGCAATCGTAACAGGACTACGGTCGGACTTGTAGTCCACTCTCAATCGCGAGCGGAAATACTTGAGAGTGACTTTCTCCGATGCCCTGACAATCTTAAGAGCACATTCCAGCTCTTTGGAATATGATTTCAACAATCTGACCCCCCGATAAGAGTGGAAAAAATTAATGCCAGATTAAGTTACGCGCCCGCTTTTGATTTGTGCGCCTGCTCGCGTCGTGCTTTTATTTTCGCCTTGATCTTCTTCACTTTCCTGTGGTGTTTCTTCGCTGCCTTCTTTGTCTTCTTGTTCATCTTGCTCCTTTATGATTGCCGTTGTGAAATGTCTGAAATCCGAACCCGATTACGGTTCGCTGCACGAGTGGAAGAAGCCGCACTTTGGACAAACGTACCTGCACCTGAATGTCTGAAGTCTCGACCCGCAATTGTCGCAGTAGTTCCAATATTCAGGAGAAGGATCGTTCGGCTTAACGGAGCCTTCGCTGGGTTTCAACTGCAATTCAGGAACATGTCCCGGTTCCAAAGTATGATCGTTTTCCACGTTCACGCGTATCAATTTTAACTAAGGTCGAAAGAAAATCCAATTTGATCCGCCGGACTCCACCCGGGTCAGGACATAAAAAAAGCCGGGCTAGACGGCCCGGCTTTTCAGTCAACCGATTTAAACGTCAGTTCGTACTCACATCCGAAAGATTGGGATCTTTTTGTCCGGTGGTCTCCTTCGACTCGGAAAACTTCAACTCGCCCGATCGCTTATCAATCTTGACTTTCACCACCATTCTTTCCGTGAAAGTTCCCTTGAGCATTTCTTCGGCGAGCGGGTCTTCCAGGTATCTCTGGATCGCCCTCTTCAGCGGACGGGCGCCGAACGCCGGATCGAATCCCTTCTCAGCGAGAAACTCCCTCGCCGGCTTGGTAAGATCCAGCTTAACTCCGAGAGCGCCCAGCCGTTTCCGAAGACTCTCGGTATGAATGTCGATTATCTTCTTGATGTCATCCGTTTCGAGATTATGGAATATAATCACGTCGTCGATCCTGTTCATGAATTCAGGATTAAAAAGACGCTTCATCGCCTCTTCGATGACGCCCTTCATCGATGTGTATCTATCTTCGGACGATGCTTGCCCGAACCCGAACGCGCCGGCCACCTTAATGTCACGGGTTCCGATGTTCGTGGTCATTATCAAAATAACGTTCTTGAAATCCACCCGCCTTCCGAGGCTGTCCGTCAAAATGCCGTCATCAAGAACCTGCAGAAGTATGTTGAAGACGTCAGGGTGCGCTTTTTCGATCTCGTCCAGCAGCACAACACTGTACGGCTTGCGTCTTACTTTCTCGGTGAGCTGACCGCCCTCTTCGTAGCCGACATATCCCGGAGGTGCTCCGACCAGGCGGCTGACGTTGAACTTTTCCATATACTCAGACATGTCGATGCGGACAAGCGCGTCCTCCGAATCGAAGAGGTATCTCGCAAGCGCCTTCGCAAGCTCGGTCTTTCCTACTCCTGTGGGACCGGCAAAGATAAACGAGCCGATCGGTCGCTTGGGATCTTTCAGCCCCGCGCGGGCACGGCGAATCGCTTTGCTCAATTTCTGAATCGCTTCACTCTGCCCAACGACAACTTTCGTCAACTCGTCGGACATTTTGAGCAGCTTCACCGACTCGCTCTCGGCAATCTTGTTAACGGGAATCCCCGTCATCATCGCGACGACGTCGGCCACGTGGTCTTCCGTAACTTCGTGCACTGTCGTCTCGGCCTTCAACTCCCATTCGCGCTTAGCGATTTCAAGATCTGACAGGAGTTTCTTCTCGAGATCGCGAAGACGCGCGGCCTCTTCAAAGTCCTGAGTCTTGACGACCTTGTTCTTCTGCTGTTTTATCTTTTCAATTTCTTCTTCGAGCTCGACTATTTCTTTAGGGGCGATGATGTTCGCAAGATGGATCCGCGAGCCAGCTTCATCCATTACATCGATGGCTTTATCGGGGAGGAACCTGTCGGTCATGTACCTGTCGCTTAGCTTCACCGCAGAGTCTATTGCAGCGTCCGTAAATCTGACGTTGTGATGCTCCTCGTACTTCTGTTTGATGTTATTGAGGATTTGAATCGTCTCATCGACCGTAGTCGGTTCCACCATTATTTTCTGGAATCTCCGGTCCAGCGCGCCGTCTTTCTCGATGTACTGCCTGTAGTCGTCGAGGGTCGTAGCCCCTATGCACTGTATCTCGCCTCTCGCGAGCGCGGGCTTGAACATGTTCGACGCGTCGAGCGATCCTGACGCGCCACCAGCGCCGACAATCGTGTGAAGTTCGTCTATAAAAAGGATCACGTCTTTCGCTTTTTCAAGCTCGTTCAGTACGGCTTTCATCCTCTCTTCGAACTGTCCGCGATACTTGGTTCCGGCGACAAGAGCCGCGAGATCGAGCGTCACAACCCGTTTATTATGAAGTACCCTGGAAACTTTTTTCTGCACGATCCTGAGAGCCAGACCTTCCGCAATTGCCGTCTTGCCGACACCGGGTTCCCCGATCAGGACCGGATTGTTCTTCTTCCGTCTCGCGAGCACCTGCGCGACTCGCTCAATTTCCTTTTCACGTCCGATTATGGGGTCGAGCTTGTCCTCAAGCGCGAGTTTTGTCAGGTCGCGTCCGAAGTTATCGAGGACCGGGGTCTTAGACTTCTCGCTCTTTCGCTGCTCGGTCCCCGCGCCGGGCGCGTGCTGAGTTGTCGGAGCCGCCGGTTGAGAGGGTCTCCCGTTTATAATATTGTCCAGCTCCTGGCGGACACTGTCATACGTTACATTAAACTGGTGAAGGATCTGCGAAGCGACATTATCATCGTCGCGCAAAAGCGACAGAAGGAGATGCTCCGTTCCGATGACATCGGATTTGTAAAGCTTCGCTTCCAGGTAAGTTATCTTTAAAACTTTTTCCGCCTGTTTTGTGAGCGGTATGTTCCCGATCGTAAGCGTGCCCCCGGACGTGCGTACCGTGTCCTCGACCGCTTTCTTTAATTTGTACAGGTCAACGCCGAGGTTCCGCAGTATCTTTACCGCTATCCCCTCACCCTCGCGAATTATCCCCAGAAGGAGATGCTCGGTCCCGATGAAGTCGTGCCCAAGCCTCAACGCCTCTTCGCGGCTGAGTCTGATTACGTCCTGTACCCGGTTAGAAAAATTACCTTCCATTTCAATCCTAATGGTTTAGTTCCGTTCCTAAAATCAACAAATTCGCGTCTTGTCAAGTTTCAACTTATCAATTCAAAGGACTCTGACAGAATTCTTATCGTTAATTTATACTAGCATCCTACTATTATCAAACAACGAAATATGACAAAAAACACCCTTGCCTTCTCTTTCAATTTCGGAATCCCACGAAGAAAATCAAGTCAGCCAGGAAGCGCGTGAAACGGAGGTTCAAATCGGGATTAGGGAACTTGCAGTGGTTGGCGGACTTGGGAAAGTTTTTCCGTGATATTCGGATATCCACTCGACTCTGAATGTCATGCTGGTGATAACGCTCGGAAGGTTTCTCTCTGACCCCGCCAAATGGATTTGAACAATCGACATGAGAGCTTAAATTCAAAAGCTTCGGAACCAATCACTTTTATTGTGGCACTACCGTGAAAATTGATAGACTAATTCAAACTCTGCTCCCTCACGACGAAAAATTCTATACCCTGTTCGAGGAATCAACGAAGCTGCTTCTGAAAGCCTCCGTCGCTCTGAGGAAGATTCCGGATTCCGATGCGGTACAGACGCAGGCGCTCGTGAAAGAGATAGAGGACCTCGAGCACCAGGCGGACGAAGTCACGCACAACATATTTGCAGAGCTCAATAAGACTTTCGTCACTCCCTTCGATCGTGAAGATATCCACGAGCTTGCGTCAGCGCTTGACGACATCATGGATTATATAAACGGAAGCGCGTCCAGATTCGTGCTATACAATGTCCACCAGAGAACCCAGTACCTGAGGCGGCTTAATGAGATAATACAGCAATCCGTCGAGGCAATCGGCAAAGGGGTTTCATACCTGAGAGATTTCCGGAATTCCGCTGCGCTCCAGGAAATCCTGAAGAAAGTAAACGAATACGAGAACGATGCGGACACTGTGTTCGCTCTCGCGGTAGCAGATTTATTCGAAAACGAAAAGAACGTCATCGAACTGATAAAGTTGAAGGAGATCTACGTGGGATTGGAAACGGCGACAGATCGCTGTGAAGATGTCGCGAATGTCCTCGAATCCATATTGATCAAACATGCCTGATACATTCCTTCAGCGATGAGCACACTCGTAGTCCTCATCATCCTCGTCGCGCTTGTATTCGACTTCCTGAACGGCTTCCATGATTCAGCCAACTCAATAGCAACCGTTGTGTCCACCAGAGTGCTCACGCCTCGCAAGGCCGTGGTGTGGGCGGCATTTTTCAATTTTGTCGCGGCCTTTTTCTTTACGCTGAAGGTAGCAGGCACGCTGGGGGAAGGGTTGGTCGAATTGCATTCGGTGACAGTCTATGTAATTCTCGGCGGACTCATTGGCGCAATTCTCTGGGATATCATAACATGGTACTACGGACTTCCAACCAGTTCCTCCCACGCTCTTATCGGCGGATACGCCGGAGCCGCGATAGCCAATGCGGGTTTCTCAGTGATAATCCCTGCCGGATGGACGCCAACACTTGCATTTATCGTGGTAGCCCCCGTGATGGGGCTCTTGGTGGCTTTCGTACTCATGATGAGCGTAATATGGGCATTCCACAAAAGATCGTCTACACGAGTAAACGGCGCATTCAGAAAATTACAGCTGGTCTCCGCGGCTTTCTTAAGTCTCGGTCACGGAACGAACGACGCACAGAAGACGATGGGAATTATAACCGGACTTCTGGTTACCACCGGTTATCTGAGCTCATTTCATGTACCGATCTGGGTCGTTCTGATCTGCCATTTTGCAATCGCAATGGGAACTCTGTTCGGCGGTTGGAGGATCGTGAAGACGATGGGACAAAAGATTACGAGACTCAGGCCCGTGGACGGATTTTGTGCTGAGACGGCCGGCGGCATCACGCTCTTGATAGGAACGTATTTCGGCATACCGATAAGCACGACTCATACAATAAATGGCGGCATCATGGGAGTCGGAGCGACACGTCGAGTCTCGGCAGTCAGATGGGGAGTTGCAG
This sequence comes from Candidatus Kryptoniota bacterium, assembly GCA_036567965.1. Classification (NCBI taxonomy): domain Bacteria; kingdom Pseudomonadati; phylum Candidatus Kryptoniota; species Candidatus Kryptoniota bacterium. The sequence continues at coordinate 428,956 of DATCTN010000031.1, read as the reverse complement.
GGAACATCGTCCTGGTATGGGTCCTGACAATTCCAATTTCCGCTCTTATCGGTGCCGGCGCTTACAAGATTATCTCAATATTCATCAAGTAAGAAATCATTGGCTGACTCAAGCTGCGTCCGAACTGCACGGTGCGATCATCCTGCCGTTATAAATTTCGATAGCTGTTCGCTTGTCGCATTGCCGACCAAAGTTGAATTCCCAACTTCAATTACCGGAAGTGCTCTGATTCCCTTCTTGATCACCAAATCCGGTTTCAATGTCACATCGATCTCGGTGAGCTCGAATCCCATGCTCTTCTGGAGTTCCACCAGTCTTCTTTTCACAATTGGACAAAACGGACAACCAACTCCTGTGTAAAGCTTGACCGCCGCATCGGACGATCTCTGTTCACTCGCCGGCTGATCGTCTACAGAGCCGTATCCCATGTACCGCGAGATCTTCGGGAAATAATGAACGTACGCTCTCATCGCGATGTAAATAAATACAAGCCATAGCGCCGCTTGAATGTAATTACCGAACAACAAATAGGCGATCACGCCGCCGATCAATATCAACCAGCTGATGTAAACTAAACTAATGTGACATTGCTGTTTCATTTTGCCTCCTGATTCTCACAACCGACAGACTTCAACGACAAAATATTGATCTACACCCATCCGAAATTACGTGTGCTGTATTTGCTTTCCTCTGACATTTACCCACCACATTCGAGAATGCAGTGGATAGATGAAATTAGATTGTGGATTCGATTCGGTCAACCCGTCCGCAAATTGCCATAGGAATCGTGGTGTTAGGGCAAGTGGCATCTGGGCTGGTCGTCCGCGAGAATGATTATGAGAGGAAACGTGCATATCTTGCAGCGAGAAACAGCTCTGAGAGGTTTGCAAATGGAATTGGGAAGACAGCTTGTGCTCGACGAACTTTTCGATCTGACGCTGTACAAAAATGTGAGCCGGTACGCTCCGAAGGGTATGGAGCCGATGTTCGCAGAGCTTATCCCGACAGAAGCGAGACACTTTGCGTTCTGGCAGGATTTCTTTTCAGTGAAGGTTGATAAGCTCGACCTCAAGCGTCGGATAAAGCTTTTCATTTTGACGATGGTGATCAGAGTTCTGGGCACTCTTGGTTTGCACCTCGTGTTGGAGGCCATTGAAGTTTACGGCGTTCGGAAATACGTGACAGTCTGGGAGAAATACAAAGGAACTCCCACCGGGGACGCAGTCCGGAAAATACTCGAAGATGAATTTCAGCATGAAGACGAAATCGTCTCATCGTCAATTGAAAGGCGTATTCATCCGGAACGGGTGCGGAACATTTTTCTCGGATTGAACGACGGCCTCGTCGAGATTCTCGGCGCAGTATCAGGATTCTTCGCGGCTCTATCGAACATACCCGCGATCATGGCCGCCAGCGTGGCGGTAGCGATTGCAGGCGCGATTTCGATGGCGGCAGGCGCTTATGCTGCCGTCAGCTCGGAAAAAGAAGTGGAAAGGATTGAGACTGCGAAAAAGGAATTCACGGATGAAGGTCCAGTAAAGATCGACGGGGATTCGTCAAGCCCTATGGAATCTGCAGTCGTAGTCGGCGTGTCGTATCTCCTGGGCGCGGTCGTGCCGATATTGCCCATCCTTCTCGGCGCGAAAGTCATCTTTTGGCCTCTCGCCGTCGCAGCCGTCATTATGGTCGTCATCTCGACGATCATCGCGTTCCTTTCAGGCATGCGGATCTCGAGGAGATTGCTTATGAACCTCGCGATACTTCTCATAGCGGTCGGTGTAACCTACGCGGTGGGTCTGCTCGTGAGATCGGTGTTCGGGATTAATATCTGATCAGCTTCCTGGGCTCGCGGGGCGCATCCTTCAATGTGCGTCGAGCCAATTCGGTCCCTTTCCGACTTCCACATCTATCGGAACGTCCAGCTTGAGCGCGTTCTTCATTTTATCGGAAACGAGCTCTTCCAACTCCTTGACCTCATCTTTAGGAGCTTCGAAGACCAACTCATCGTGAACCTGCAGGATCATCCGCGATCTCAGCTTCCTTTTTTTCATTTCACGGTAAATCGCCACCATCGCGAGCTTGATCATGTCCGCAGCGGTTCCCTGAATCGGCATATTTATCGCCTGCCTTTCTTCTGCCATCCTCACCGCCGAGTTCTTGCTGTTGATGTTGGAGAGATAGCGTCTTCTCCCGAGAAGCGTCTCGACGTAGCCGTGCTTCCTGGCGAATTCCAGAGTGCTGTTGATGTATTCTTTCACACGGGGAAATCTCCGAAAGTATGTGTCGATCACTTCCTTTGCTTCGCTCTGTGAAATCCTGAGACGGATCTTTAAGCCGAACGGTCCGATGCCGTACAAAAGCCCGAAGTTCACCTCCTTCGCTTTGCGCCTCATGTCAGTCGTGACCTTGTCAGGGGTCACACCGAACACTTTGGATGCGGTAGTTCGGTGAATGTCTTCGTGCTTCTTGAAAGCATCTATGAGCCCCTCGTCCTTGCAGATATGCGCCATCACTCTCAGTTCTATTTGTGAATAGTCGGCTGAAACCATGACCCAACCTTTTTCACCGGGCACGAACGCTTTCCGGATTTCCTTTCCCATTTCTCCACGAATGGGAATGTTCTGCAAGTTGGGATCGGAAGAGCTGAGTCTCCCCGTCGCGGCCACAGTCTGGTTGAACGAGGTGTGAATTCTCCCGGTCTGCGGATGCACGAGCGTCGGAAGTGAGTCGACATATGTTGACTTAAGCTTCGTAAGTTTCCGGTATGTCAAGATCTTCTCGGCGATCGGATTCTGCGCGCTGATTTCTTCAAGCACGAAGACATCCGTTGAAAATCCTGTTTTCGTCCTTTTTGTCGGGCCGAGTTTCATTTTGTTAAATAAGATATCGCCGAGCTGTTTCGGCGAATTTATGTTGAACTCGGTTCCGGCGAGTTGGTAAATCTCACGCTGCGTATTATCCGCCATCCTCTCGAGCTCTTTCGATATTTGCGAGAGTATTTCAGTGTCTATCGCAACGCCCGTCCGCTCGACCGTCGCGAGGACTTCCACTAAGGGGAACTCCATTTTCTGGCAGAGGTCGGTGAGCTTGAGCTTGTCGAGTTTCTCGCGGAGTACTTCGGCAAGCTGTAGCGCGATATCGGCGTCTTCTCCGGAATATTCCGCCACCACTTTCGGTTCAACATCCCGCATATTCTTCTGGTTTTTGCCTGATCCTATGAGCTCCTCTATTGCCACCGGTTTGTAGTGAAGATGCTCCTTCGCAAGCGCATCCAGATTGTGCTGGGAATCAGGATTGAGAACGTATGCCGCTACCATCGTGTCGAATTCGATTCCCTGTGTAATGACATCGTAGTTCGAGAGAACCAGAAAATCATATTTCAAATTTTGCCCTATCTTCCTGATCTTCGCGGATTCAAAAATCGGTTTCAGAACTTTGATCGCGTCTTTCGCCGATATCCCCTCCCGCGCCTCGCCTCCCGAAAACAAATCTCCGTCTTCAGACACTATACTCACGTAGTAAGCCTCGTGAGGTTTTACCGACAGAGAAATTCCGACGAGCTTTGCCTTCAGCGCATCGGTGTCGGTGGTTTCGGTGTCCATCGAGAGTAACTCGGTTTCTTTCAATTTCACGGCGAGCTTCTGAAGATCCGACAGCCGATTGATAAGTCTGTAGTTATGTTTGACAGTGGCTATCGTGTCGTAGTCGGATGTGTCGGGAGCGATTTCCGCCTCAGGAACGGGTTCATCTTCTTTGCCAGCCGATGGGAGAACCATTTCCCTTGCCTTTCGGAGGAGCGACTTGAATTCAAGCTCTTCAAAAAGACTCGTGATTGCATTACCATCCGGATTCTTTTCTTTGAGCGTGTGAAAGTCGACGCCCAATGGAACATCTGTTTTGATCGTGACAAGCTTCTTCGAGAGAAGGGCCATCTTCTTCCCCTGTTTGATCTTCTCACGCAGAGCCGGCTTGTCTATCTCGTCCGCGCTCGCAAGAAGTTTTTCTACCGATCCGTATTTTTGGATCAGCGGGATAGCAGTCTTATCGCCGACGCCCTTGATTCCGGGTACGTTATCGACAGCATCTCCCGTAAGTGCAAGGACTTCGATAACCTGCGACGGCTTCACTCCGAATTTCTTTTCCACGCCTTTTTCATCTACGATCTCCACGTCCATTCCGCTCTTGCCGGGTTTATACATTTTTATTTTCGGCGTGACTAACTGCATGAAGTCCTTGTCTCCCGTCACCATCATGACGTTTATATTTTCTTTCGAAGCGATCTGGGCGAGAGTGCCGATGACATCATCGGCTTCATAGCCGGGCCGTTCGACTATGGGCACGCCGAACGCCTTGAGAATTTCCTTTATATGCTTCATCTGTTCTATCATCTCTTCAGGCATCTTCTCGCGAGTCGCTTTGTACTCGGGATATTCCTTATGACGGAATGTAGGTTCGGGAGTATCGAAGACCGCCACAAGATAGTCGGGTTTCTCGTCGCCGATGATCTTCAGGAGATAATTGGTGAAGCCAAATGCAGCGCTTGTATTGACACCCTTGGAATTGATCAACGGCCGTCCGATCAGGGCGAAATAAGCACGATAGGCCAGTGCGGTGCCGTCAAGGATGAAGAATCTTTTCGTGGACATCGAGTGCTCCTCTTTGTTCTAATTTAACAAAGATAACGGGTGCTAGAAAATCAAAGGTTTTCTAATTATATGGAATGACATTTCAGCAGACCGGGGAAAATCGTCATTGAGTTTGTACTTCTACGAACGCTCGACTATCTTAATCGAAAAAGGAGGATCGATGTCGGAACAACCTGTCAACACGGAACAACCACCCTCGCCGGGTTCCTCAGGGCAGGAGTCGATTTCATTCCTCGACAAAGCGGCAGGCGTCTTTTACGAACCGTCTAAGGTTTTTGAATCATTGAAGACATCTCCCTTGAAGTTCGCAGACTGGTTCGTGCCGGTTCTCCTTGTCGCTTTGCTCGCGGGAGTCAACGTCTATCTCCGCTTTGCGTCGCCCGACTTGAGGTTCCAGATGGCTCAAATGCAGGAGCGTTACATAGACAACATGGTGACGCAGGGGAAAATGACTGCCGACCAGGCGCAACAAGCTAAGGACAGGATGGAGAACGGTTCGACTTCTGTGACTGTCGTCAGTGTCATCGTGGCAATCGTTGCCGTTTTCATTTTCTTCTTCATTATTGCCGGGATCTGGTTCCTGGTGGGCAAGTTTGCGCTGAAGGGAAACATCACTTACACCCATGCCCTCGGCATACTCGGGCTGTCTGAATGGATCGCCGTCGTGGGAGTTATAATCGGAACCGTTGTTATGGTCGCAATGTCACGACTGGACGGTGGACTGCATCTCGGTTTACTCACTCAGATGAACACGGACAGCAAGGCTTATCTTTTTATGTCGAAGATCGACGTGTTCACAATCTGGTCATTAGTCGTCATAGCGATCGGGCTCGGGAGATTTGCCGGGAGGAAAGGTATCATGCCGGCTGCGTGTGTGTGTGCAGTGTGGGTGATATGGGTACTCGTCAGTATCTTCGCACTTGGCGGTCGGTTCGGCTGATAAAAATTTACAGATTGACCGTATCAAAAAGGCAGGAAACCACAACTCCTGCCTTTTCTTTTTGATAGTCTCAATCCTTTATGAGTCCGGTCAACTCGTTACGAGAAAAATTCCTTCGGGATTTAATCAAATCTCTCGCCACGTCTACCTTGCCCCACGTGTTCCAGAGGAGCACCCCTCTCAGTTTTCCAGTCTCCAGATAGTAGACCACACCTTTCCTGTACTTCTCTTCCCACTCCTCAACTGTTTGCAGCCTCGAATCAATCAAGCCGACCGCTTCATATCCCAGATCAAACATGTCCGTATAGAAGAACGGGAGGTGGTCATAGGACTCGGATCTCCCTGCCATGTTATGGCCGGCGGTAAGTCCCATCATGTTAGCATTATCCTCGTGCTCCACACGCATTCGCAAATCGAGTGGCTTGCTGTAAAAGTTCGCCACGTCACCTGCCGCAAATATGTCATGGTTGTCGGTTCTGAGAAATTCATCGACGACAATTCCATTCCCGACCGCGAGGTTCACTGATTTCGCGATTTCGTCGTTCGGGATGATGCCGAGACCCGCGACTATCCCGTCGGTGGATATCAATTCACCGTTCCCCGTCCTGAGTTTGTAATGCTCGCCGACCGACTCAATTCCATCTACCGTTCCCCCTGATATCACCTTCACGCCTTTTCCGGCATAATACGAATTGAGGAATCCGGACAGTCCACCGGGATATGCCCTTGAACCGATTCCGTCTTCGGGAAAGATCATTGTCACGTGCTTGCCGTTCATGGCGAGTGCAGCCGCAATTTCCGATCCGATGAAGCCGCCGCCTATGACCACAAAATCATTCTTCACTTGGCAAAGCTTTTTCAGTTTCCTGTAATCAGCCACAGTCCTGAAGTAAATGACGCCGTCACCACCGAATGGAAGCTTGCGTGGAGTTCCGCCGGTGGCGAGCAGGAGTTTCTCGTAGCGAAAGGTTTTTCCGTCGCTTGACTTCACAGCCTTCTCCTCCGCGTTTACCGACAGAACGCGGGTGGAGAGAAAGATGTCCCGGGATTCTTCATCCCCCTTTCTCCAGATTGAATCGAGCGGATCGCCTTTCCATAGACCTTTCGATAATGGCGGCCTGTTGTACGGTGCATCGGCTTCTGAAGAGAAAACAGCAATCTTTCCCGATTTGTCCACTTCCCCGATTCCATTCACCGCAGAATCCGCGGTCATACCGCCGCCCACGATGATGTATTTATATTCGCTCATTACTCTCCTTGAATTTCGATAAGATAAGATCCCTGCAGGACGATCCGAATATTCTAACAGAAACTTTCGACATTAGTTCCAAACGCATGGTTAACCGGTTTCCGACACGATTGCTATTTAGTCTGCCGGCTCTTAAACTTACGCGCAATCTAATCTTGAGGGTCCATTACATGAAAGCCGAATTCCTTGATCGTGTGAATCGCCTAGCGACAGATAACGTCTCGAGCGCCCAGCAAATTGTGAAAGATGCTCTCGGTCTGCTTTACGATTACTGCACTGTCGAATTCGCGAGTCCGGATTTCGCAAAGGAACTGGCCTCTTTGTGTTCATCCGTTTCGAACTCGCAGTCCCAAATGGCCGCGCTATCTAACGTCTGCAAACTGGTCACTGCCGGTGTTTCAAGCATGGATGCAGCGCACGCCGCAAAGTACATAGATGATCTTCGTGCGAGTGTGAACAGAGCGCCGACGGATGCCGCTAAGCTGGCAGCTGAGTTGATCAATGACGGGAAATCTTATGCGACGCTAAGCCAGAGCGAATTTGTGCTGAGCGCATTTGGAGCCGCTGCCGAAAACGGGAAGTTTGTCCGCGTATTTGTAATGGAGTCCCGCCCGCTTTTCGAGGGACGACAAACGGCGCGGTCGCTGAAGAGAATGGGACACAGACCGACACTTATCGCTGACGCCTCTGTCGGTTGTTTCATAGAGGAGATTGATTCGGCATTCGTCGGTGCCGACGCGATACTGGCAGACGGCACACTGGTTAACAAAATCGGCTCTTACCCGCTTGCCACGCTGTGTGCCGCGGGAAAAAAGGACTTTTATGCTGTAACCAGCGTGTTGAGATGCGATCCCGTCAAGAAGCCGGCTGATTTCGTGAACAAGGAAGAGAGCTCGCATGAGATATTCGCAAATCCTGAGTTTGAAATAAAAAATCTCTACTTCGATAAAATAGCGCCTCATCTCATCACCGGCTTCATCACGGAAGCCGGCGTCTTCTCACCGATAAGCGGGCTCGAACAACTAAAAGCCGCAATGCATGACCGCTATCGATAAACCTCTCGCCGGCGAAATTCAATCAACGCGACAACGAGTTGGCAAGTTCGAGCGCGAGGTCAACGCGACTACAATACCACTTATAGCTTTCGGCGCAGCTCTCAACGTCGTCATCGGCCAGGCGGTGCAGCTAATCAAACTTCCGATCTACCTCGACTCGGTAGGCACAGTCCTGATCGGATGCATAGTGGGACCTATTGCCGGAATGCTTACGGGCGCGATAGCAAATCTCACACTGGGATTCTTCTTCAATTATGCGTTCATCTTTTTCATACCTGTCGCTCTGGTCATCGGGGCTTTTAGCGGGATGGTTGCCAGACTCGGAGTTTTCAAAAGATGGTACACAGCGGTTGCTTCGGGAATCCTTCAAGGCGTAATCTCTGCAATCGCCTCCGCGCCTATTGCGGCCTTCATGTTCGGGGGCGTGACTATGGGCGGGACGGACTTTCTCGTCTTGTATTTCCGAGCCGTGGGCAAGTCGATCATGCAGAGCACTCTCATGCAGGGACTCGCTGCGGATCCGGTAGACAAGGCGATTAGTTATTTCCTCGTTTATTTACTCTTGACAAGAATCCCGCGCACAATTTTGAGGAGACTTCCGGGCTTTGCCAATTCCCGATAGGTTCGTCAAAAGATACAACCCACTGAATCACTACGCCGTGCTCGCTGTGATTATCGCGGCTTTCTCTTTCAAGCTCGAATGGCAAGCCGTATTGCTCGCGGTTCTGATTAGTGTGACACTGGTTTCGAGGCACCGCAGACAGATTTATAGAGGCTTCATGAAGTTCGTCTTTCCACTTATCGTAATCGGCTTTGCAATAAACGGCATGTTCTTCACCGGGGATGTGGCATTCTCTCTTGGCCCGATAGCGTTTAAAGAGCAGGGTCTGATTTTCGCCGCCACCGTCTCAGTCCGCCTCATGCTCATTGTAATTTCAATCGGATACTTCTTCTCGAAAGTCGAATCAGAAACGCTCGCTGAGTATATGGTCTCAAGTGGCGCCGATCGTCGGCTAGTTTATATTTACCTCCTTTCGATCGCGATGGTACATCTTATGAAGGACAAGCTCGGGAAGATCTTCGTAGCTCAATCGGCACGAGGCCTCGACCCTACACGTGATTTATCCGCTCGCGCGAAATACATTTTACCCCTCCTTGTCCCGCTCGCGTATTCTTATCTAGCTGAAAGCCTCGACAGGGGCATGGCTCTCAACGCGGCGCATCTTGACACCCACATGAGAACGAGAAATGCAGGCGCCAGCACAAGCACACTGCTTGTAATCGAGACGAACATCCCTGGTTTGATCACGGGGAGACTATTACTTGCTGCAACTATCGTGTTCGGAATTTTCGAGTTGCTCGGATGAACATCCTATCATTTAAAAATTATTCGTTTTCGTACTCCGATGATACCCACGCTGCGCTGCACAACATAGCTCTTAATGTTGAGGAAGGGGAAAGTATTGTGGTCTCCGGCCTGAGCGGATCGGGCAAATCGACATTGTGCATGGCCGCATCCGATCTGACTGGAAATTTTCCGGCGTCGATCTCCGAGGGTGAAATTCGTCATGGCAGGCGTTCGGAGTCAACGCGTTCGAGTGTCAGTGTGGTTCTGCAGAATTTTTACGCTCAGATCACGTATTTGCGATCCACGGTCTTTGAGGAGATTGCGTTTCCCTGCGAGAATATCGGTCTCGAAAGGAACGAGATCATAAAAAGAGTCGAAGACACGATATCGAAGATGAAGATAGAGAATCTTGCGTACAGGAACCCTCTCGAGCTTTCAGGCGGTGAAAAGCAGAAAGTCGTCATTGCAGCCGCAATCGCGGTGAAACCTTATTTACTCGTGCTGGACGAACCCATGAGCCAACTTGATTCGGAAAGCACACGTTATCTCGGCGATTTGCTATTAGACCTGAAGCGAGAGGTGACACTTTTTGTCGCAGAAAATGATCCCTACCTCTCTCTCAAGATTGCCGATCGATTGGTCCTATTGTATGAAGGTCAGATTATTGCCGACGGCCCACCCGCTCAGGTTCTCGGACCATTAAGCGAACCGCATGTAGACCTACCCGCCTGGACAAAATGCGTGTCGGAAGCGACGCGCAGAAAACTTTTTTCGGACCGGAGCGATGTAAATCCTTTCGAACTCAATTATCGTCTTGCTTTATCAGCGCTCATGAGCTTGAAATGAAAATCACGTTTGAACGGGTCAGCTACTCATATGTGAACGATCAGAGTGACCGCGGATTGGTTGCCGGCAATAGACTTACCGAAACGAACTCACCTTCGGCTTCTTTCCTGGCTCTGGAGGACGTTTCCTGTGTCATCGAAGAAGCAACAGTATCCCTGCTGGCAGGGCACAACGGTTCAGGAAAAAGTACGTTTTTAAAACTTATGAATGGAATCCTGAAACCATGTGGTGGAACAGTAATCCTGGGCGACATCCCAACGGCCGACAGGAAGACAAGCGAGTTAGCGCGATACTGTTCTTTGTGTTTCCAAAATCCGGACGATCAATTGTTTGCAGCCACAGTGGAAAAAGAGATAAGATTCGGACTTGAGAACATTAAATCAAATGATTCTCTCTACAGGAGTGTGTTGCAGATTCTCAATCTCACTGAATTACTTAAGTCAAATCCATTCGCACTTACATATGCTCAGAAGAGGATTGTGGCGATCGCGGCGTGCGTGGCGATGGATACGCCTATCGTTGCTTTGGATGAGCCGACAGCGGGCCTCTCCATGAGAGAGAAGGAGAATTTGAAGGGCTTGCTGGAATTCCTTAAATCACGGGGGAAGACAATCGTTATCGTATCTCACGATCTGGAATTCTTTCTCCCTATAGCCGACGATGTTGTGTTGCTATCGAAAGGACGAATCAGATACGCCGGTGGCAAGAACGGACTTTTCGGCAAAGGAAATTCACGAGTGGTATTCAGGGAATCCGGAGTGAATTATCCGGTCTTTAGACGTATCGCAGAAGTTCTCGGCCTGGAGGAGCCTTCATTCGACGCAAAGGCGATTATCGATGAGCTCTCAAAAAAGAGAGCCGGCACCACCCTGCGCACAAACGGGTAGCGCCAGCTCGAGGGGGCATAACAACATTTGACAAAGATCGGACTATTCAGGATCGACCGGCAACATTCAGCTCTGCCAAGAGTTCACTCTTTGTAAAGTTTCTCCTGTCTATGAACCCAACTTTGGATCCAAAATCCTTCATAAGTTCCGTCACAGTCCTTACGTTCGTGAGTTCCGTTAGGAGTAGGATCTTTTCCGCATCGCGACATGCCGCTATAACTTCGTCGTTCAGATTCTCCAGCGATGCGTCGACTACAAGAACAGTATCGCTGTCTCTTGGAAAGGCGTCGCTTTCCAGCATATGCGGGCTCACTTTCTTAAGCTTGAATCCCATGCCGTCGATCACTGTGGCAAAAAGGCCGAACAATTCATCGTCGTCGGTTATTACATGAATTCGGTCCTTCTTCCCGTCCGGACGATCTTCTACCTCCGATTGCACTAATGGGGGTGAGCCGGGCAAGTAAACGATTACGGTAGTGCCGAGTCCGAACGAGCTGTTGATCCAGATCGCGCCTCCATGGAGCTCGACAAATTTCTTTGTAAGCGACAGGCCGAGTCCTGTCCCGCCGGATTTGTTGCCTACCTGGATGAATGGCTTGAAAAGTCTATCGAGGTCCTCTTTCTTAATCCCGACGCCCTCATCCGTTACTTTCATCTCAATTCCATCTGCAGACCTCGCTAAGCTCAGTCTAACGGTTCCTCTCTCATGACTATAAGTTATCGCGTTGTTGAGGAGATTATATAGAATCTGTTTAAACTTGACCGTATCCGCAGTGAATATGTCCAACCCCGGTTCAATTTCGATTTCCAATGCGACATTCTTCTTGTCCAGCAATGGTTTGAGTATCCTGCGGATGCTTTCTATAACATCGGTAAGCGAAAATTCCTGGACGTCGAGACTCATTCTGCCGGTTTCTATCTTTGCAAGATCGAGTATGTCATTGATCAGTGTGAGAAGATGTTTGCCGGCGGTTACTATGTTGCCGCTGAAGTCGGCAAGCATTTCCTTTGTCAACTCTTCAGCCTCCGAGTGGATAATGTCCGCGAATCCAATCACAGAATTGAGGGGGGTCCTGATTTCGTGACTCATGTTAGCCAGGAATTCAGACTTCGATTTCGTTGCTGCCTCCGCACGGCGGGCATCGGCAAGAAGTTTCGCGTTCTGGAACTGAAGGCGACGACTTTCATTGTGTAGGGAATTATACGCTTCAAGAAGTCTTGTTCCCATGAAGACAGCCTCAATCGAATCCGGGTTCGGATTAAGAGCAAGCACCGCGCCTGAAAGATCATCGTTGTCCTTCAGAGGAATGACAAGATATCCCTGTGAATTTACAAACTCGCGCGAGGGCAGATCTTCGAGAAGGAGCGGCGGCACGTTCACGATAAAGCCGACCTTTTCGCTGATCTCGTAGGTCTCCATCACAGGAGTCTTTCTGACAAGCGCTACTCCATCGGAGCGAGTCCCATGCATTAGGTCTTTGAGATACGCCCGCTTGTCGCCCGTCGCGATCAAGCGCTGGGTTGCCTTGAGGAGAAACCTGTAGGAAGACATGAGAAACCGCGAATCCTCCACTGGCTCGAAAATTATCACACCCGATCCACCGACTCCTCTCAGCACATTTACGCCTGCGCGTACTCTAAGGCCGTCCCGCCTCATGTATGTGAACTCGCCGGTAGAATGCCCTTCCCCTGACAGAAGGTTCTTCATCTCATTCGGTTGCACGGCACTCGTTAGTATCTCTTCCACTTCATCTGATTGAGCCGTCGACCCTTCGAGGCCGAATATCCGGTAGAATCCCCGGTTAATGTTTGTTACTTTGTATTCGGAGTCCTCATGTTCGCCGTCCCTCTCCAGAATAACCGTTCCCACGCTTAAGTCGTCAAGAGCTCGAAGGATCACGTCATCTCTGCTGATGTGGGGATCCGAATTAGTGATTCCGGTACCCTTTCGGATCGACACCATGACAAGCTCCGTGTCAATCTTCCAGAAGAGATATTGCGACTTGCCGTCCTCAGAATTTACGATTGATGATTCTTTGTCGGCATTTTGGAAATTCAACGAGAGTTTTGTAATTGAGCTTTCTTCCCGATCACTGACTGTGCTCGCGAAAGCCGTGTTGCGGTGAGAGTAATTACCATTACCATCCAAAATCGCGAATGGCGTCTCTGCAGTATTCAAGAGACCCATTCCCGCTTCGCTTATCCTGCTGTAGAGCAATCTGGACATTTTTTCCCACAGAACTTCGTGCATATTACTGTACTCGTCCTGATATGGGATCTTGTCCGTCTTAATCTCGAGGCGCGACGTGAACAACTGGTCGCTGACAACATATATTAGCTTTCTGTCGCGGGGTTTTCCAGCATAGCTTAATCCCTTTAGCCTCAGACTGAGTTCGTCGATTTTTCCTGACAATCCGCGAATGACCCCATCGGTTTTCTCATGACTGCCCCTAGTTTGGAATGAGAAGTTTCCAAACAGCTCGCTCTGGAACTCAAGTGAAATATGATTCGCCTCGTAGGCCACGATAAGACCATGGACGATTTTCTCGATCGACTCTTTCACGGACGACAGGGGAGAAAATCTCAGGCTTGCCACAACCGCTATCCTTCTGGATGAACTGAGTTCTCTTTTTAGAGTCCTTTGCCTTTCAAGTGCACCACGTCCGAGCATCAACAACAACGATATGATGGCCGCGGCGATAAGGACTAATTCACTCATGTTATTTGTTTTCCAGCAGCATGTCAGCTTGTATACTCAAGTGCATCAAGGATCCAGTCGAAGTAATTCTTCCGGAGGAGTCGGCCGGCAGCCATTCTGATTTTATTCACCTCATCGCCGGAGGTATCAAGCCCATGACATTTTTGAACATGATCGGCTTCAATAATGAGTGTCGGCAATTTGTCCACGATCGATTTGATTCTCTCTTCCTTCTGCATTCTCGCATCAACTATAAAAAGATCCATTCGGAGGGCGAGGATGCACGATGTAGCTTCGTCTAACGAGCTGACGAAATGAAGTTCATACTTCGGCTGCCGAAAAGCCGCCCTCACTACCTCCAAGGTTGGTTCATCTTCGATGAGCACGAGCGTTTTGCAGACTAGAGACATCTTTTCCTTTCATGTTTCATCTTGCAAAATCATGCCGCACCCGACAAGTTGGCGACCCTTCGGGAAAACCGCGAAAGCCATTCAAAAACCGAGGGTTATAGGGAGATCTGGATCGTCGTTGCCGTTTTTTTTTGTTCTGTGGGAGTAAAGATTACAGGAAGGTTGGAATTATTACCTTCATAGAAAGCGAATTTCTTCGAAATTGTGACCCCCGAGCCACTTTCCGGTTCTCAGAATATGCTACGAAGGGATTTCCGGCTTGACGAATATTACTTCCTCACGGTCGAGCAGCACAGCTCCCGGTATACCTCTAGCCTTTTTCACAAATTTCCTCATCGTGTACGCAACCGGCACAACGCCACTTGACCTGGCCTTGCTGTAGTGCGCCGCTATACTGGCGGCGTACTTTATGACTGGCTTCTGCGGATAGTCTCGTGAGGAATTCCTGATGATGACGTGTGACCCTGACGCTCCTCTCGCGTGAAGAAAGACATCGTTAGGTTTAGCGAAACCGAATGTGAGTTCATCGTTATTCTTTGCGTTCTTGCCGACGTATATCATGAAGCCGTATTTCTCGAACAAGCGAAACGGGTTCTTTTCTCCTGCCTCTGTCGGATTGCGCTTAGCAAGAGACTCCAGGTTATTGAGATCGCCGGCTTCGTTGGCTTCGCGCAGTAGGATTTCATCCCCCCGGATTTTTTCGGACAGCTCTACCTTCCTGAGCACCGACTGTTCAACTGAAGTCTTCGCTTGTTTTGCCTTCGCGAAAAATATTTGGGCGTTTTGAATGGGGGTCAGCGATGGGTCCAACGAAACAGTGAAGTCACCGTCCGCGATTGTGATCCGAACCTCTTTTGTGCCTTTGCGAATCGAATTGTGATTTGCCATCAGATATTCGGCAGCCGCTTGATGTCTTGTCCATCTGTTGCTGTAAACGTCGGAATCGATTTTTGAAATCGTACGTTTATAAGTCTCTATCCTCCGAGCCAATTTTCCGACGATGTCCTTACGCGCATCCATAAACGTGTCATCTCTCTCGTGAATCAAAACAAAGTCGCGAACACACTCGTTTACCGAATCGTATTCCCTAAATTCTGTCATTGTCAGATGCTTGAGCCGGATTAGGGCAAAACTCACTGCCTTCCCGTCACTCATATAGATTCGAGGTGAAGGGTTATCAAGCTCGTTCTTAATTTCCGTAAGGATTTCGAACAACCTATCCAGGCTGATCATCTTCCCGGTGCTTTTCTGGTCGCTAGATTCAGATTCTCCATGCTCAATGACAGCCTCGTATCGGAAAAGCGTCTCCCTGGCTAACGTAGAGTCAAATGTTGGTATGCGTTTCGATAATCTTCGGGCGAGCTCTCCTTCGGGCCCTCCGGCACATTCTCGCACCTCATCCATGCTCGTCGGAAACGGAACTCCGGATGGGTTCAATTCAATCTTCTTACCGACATGATCATGAGGCCGTAAGAAGGAATTGATCACCATCCCGTCACCGTCCACGTAATGAATGTTAGCAGAACTCCCAAAGAGCAAGAACACGAGACACGAGCTGTCGGAAAACCTCAGAACAATTTTCCTGTCACTTACGGCGACGGCGATTGAGTCGACAGTCTTCCCCACAATTTCCGGAAGGACATTGGCTCCTTTTGGCTTTGGAGCTCCCCGATACAGCGCATATAAAAAATTCTCTCGAGGACTGCACGAGCAGACCAGGGCTGTGATTCCGCCTCTCGCATCCTCGAAATAGATTTCGATGGTGGACTTCTTCTTTGTAACGGCATGAAAAATCTTGGTAGCGAGAAGCCGCCCACGAAACTCGTGAACCAGGCGAAGGAGTGTGTAATAGTTGTTTAACATATCGGCCATATAATTTATATGTTAGTCCCAGTCCCTTCCAATAATTGCTTTTCAGCCCCGACCAATTAATTTTAATAAATGGCAAGGACAGTCAGAAAACCCAGTCTCTATGAAATCATTTATGAAGGAGTCCGTAAGATTCCCAAAGGAAAGGTGGCGACTTATGGCGAAGTCGCGCGCCACTGCGGTCTGCGCGAACATGCGAGGCTTGTGGGATATGCTCTTCATAATCTCCCGGCAAACTCAGGCGTACCATGGCATCGGGTAATCAATTCCAAAGGAGAGATATCATTGCCTCGTGAGAGTGGAAGTTATGAGCTCCAAAGAAGCCTTCTCGAAAGTGAGGGGATAAGATTCAGCGGGAACCGGATCGATCTGCTGAAATATGGAGTGGCGGCGGGAGCGGGCCAAGCAAATCGTCACCACGGAATCAAGAAGCGACGAAATAAGAAATCTTAAGATGACTAAAGAAGCTTACCCGGTTACATCTGCAATCCGCGAGTTAAGGGAGAAGAAAGTCAATTTCATCCCTCATTTTTACACATATATTGAGCACGGAGGCACAAGAGTCTCAGCTGAAAGTCTCAAAGTATCTGAGCGGAATATTATCAAAACACTTGTTCTTGAAACGGAGTTTGGAACTCCTCTACTCGTCCTGATGCATGGCGACATGGAAGTCTCGACCAAACAGCTTGCCCGCGTCCTCGGGGTTAAGAAAGTAGAACTTTGTTCTGCGGAAGTCGCGGAGAAACACACTGGATACCAGTTTGGGGGAACAAGTCCATTCGGTACCAGGAAGCGGCTTCCGATCTACGCTGAGAAATCTGTATTCGACTTACAGACTATTTACATAAACGGCGGTAAGAGAGGCTTTCTCGTTCAGATTGATCCGAGGGATCTGAAGCGCTTGCCTGATGTGACGGAGGTTGAGGTCGCAATTGACGGAACTTGATACGACGTTTTTGACTTTCACAACGCAATCCGGCAAGAGCCCGAAAAGAAACGCGGCCCGGAGGAGGCCAGGCCGCGTTAAGGAGGAGCAGTCGATTCTCAGGGAGGAGGATCGTGCTCTCTGGAGCAAAATGTTCTTTTTTTAAGCCACGTCCAATTTCACGGCTGCGGACGCGACCATTTCAAAAAACGATTCGAGCGGACAGCCGAAGCTGTCGCTGGTGTAGCAATATCCAGTCTCACCCTTGAACTTGCAGACTGAGCAGACCTCAGTTCTAAGCGAAAGCATATATTCGTTGACGCTTCCACCGTGCGCAGACTCAAGAGCCTTTGTGACTTGTGGCAGGTAAAGTTCTAGCGAGCATTCCACTCCCGGCGATGCGATGCATTTTCCACTGGCGTCGCTCTTCGAACAAGCCCTGCACACGCTCGACCTGATAGAATCCAGGTACTGAAAATCAATTTTCGACATTTTCCTGCACCTTATGTTCGCTTTCTTGTGCGCGGATATTGTCTTGTGAATGGTCTTCCACGCCAGGGCGTGAAGCCGAAAAATCAGATCGCGACAACCGCCGCGCTACAGTCTCTTCCGTAAATCGTCTGTACATCGAAATTGCCAAACCAATGAATAGAATGATCGTGCCCGCCCAAAGTAGCCCGATCAGGGGTTTCCTGCTAACTTCCGCGGTAAGAGTTGGAACCGAAGCGGCAGACATATCGCCTGAATGCACCGCGAGATTGACTGTGGCAGGACTCCCGGCGCCCATTCCGACATTCATGCTCATTATTATCAGCATGTCCCCAAAGGCAGTTGCGGGAACAGCATTCTGTTTACCGTTGGTAAAACTCAATGAAGGGACAACCTCTATAGATTTTCCGCCTTTCGAAGCTTCGATTACGGCGCCGACGCCAAAACTCCCGCCCTGTTGCATTGTGGTATGGCCGCTCGTATTCATGTCGAACTTCGTCAGAAGAAGTTTAGTACCATCAGCAAGTGTCGTCGGCTTACCCTTCACGACGGTGACCAAACCGACGCCACCTGCACCCAAGTTGCCGCTACTACCATTTTCAATTTCCATCGGGCTCACATAAATATCGTAAGCGAGGTAACTCTTTATATCAGGCTCGCGCATTGTTCCCTGGTTGTAATCACTGTAATACATCACCGGCCTCAACTCAGACGTCCCGTTACTCCCTTTCAACACGACTTTGAACGCGTCCCTTCCATCTACTTTCGTGTTTCCTGTATAAGTCAGCTGTTGCCCGAGGACATTTACCGTTTTTCCCTGCGGAAGCTGAACGGTGGTTTTCGTTTCCAACGCTGTCGAGGTGATGATGCCGATGAATATCAGTGCGAGTCCGGCATGTGCGATCGGTCCTCCGATGTACCTTGGATTCCCCTTCACGATTCTGACCAGTGCGGCTGCATGCGCCGTGAAAGCAAACGATGCAACACCGATAGTAATAACGGCCACGACATTAGTCACGGAAAGGAGAAGAGCGATAATAGCCGTCAGGATACCAACACTGCCGGGGAGCGCGAGACTTTTGGTGAAAGCATTCTTGTCAGACTTGTCCCACCAGACAAGCTGGCCCAAACCGATTAAGGCGATAATAAGGAGCCCGAGCGGGAGGCTTGTTGTCACGTAGTATGAGGAGTCAACCGCAGTTGGTTTTCCCTGGAGCAGTCCAGTGATTATTGGAGAGGAGGTTCCTACGAGGACGAAAAGCGACAGCACAGAGAGGGAAGCTGCGCCTACGAACAACGCGTTCTCTCGCGACAACAAATTGTGGCTTACCCCCGCGCTCGGGATTGAAATCCTGTTCTTGAAGAACGGAACGAAGCCGAGCAGAGCAAACGTCCCGATCAAAATCAATAGTAGTATGTAAATACTTTTTCCGGGATCCATGAACGCGTGGACCGAAGTATCGCCCAGTACGCCGCTGCGGGTTAGGAACGTACTGTACAATACGAGAACAAAACTAAAAATCACAAAAACAAAACTCGTCTTGAGGTATGTCCTGGTTCGCCTTGCGACGATGACGGTGTGGAGCGCGGCCGCGGAAAAGAGCCAGGGAATCAGTGAAGAATTTTCCACCGGGTCCCATCCCCAGAATCCTCCCCAGCCGAGCGTGACATAAGCCCAGTAACCGCCGATGATTATACCCGCACCCAACGTCAGCACATTCATGACCAGCCACGGCTGGAGATATCCGGTCCAGTTCAGGTAGTCCTTCTTGACAAGACCTGCGACCGCGTACGCGAATGGAACTATCGCGGAAGCGAAGCCGAGAAACAAAATCGGCGGATGAATGACAATCCAGAAATTCTGAAGAAGCGGATTCAAACCGCGACCGTCCTGAGGCTGAGTTCCGTAAGGAACATTCGCGAATGATTCCCATACTTTCATGAAGGGACTCTTGAGTGTGAGAATCGCGAGCACAAAAATTTCAAAAAGCAAGATGACCGGGATAACCGTAGACTCGTATTTGTGTTTTCTGGAATATCTCAGGACAAAAATGCTGATGACCGCTGTAAAGAAAAGCCAGAGAAATAGACTTCCCTCCTGACCCGCATATGAAGTCGAGAAGAGCAATGGCACAGAAAGATTGTTCGCGCTGTAGCTCCAAACATACGAGTATTGATACTGATGAGAGAAGATCAGGAAAAGGAAATATGCATATAGTATTACGGTCGTATAGAAACCGGCAAGGAAAAACATGCGCGCCGGTCGGATATAATCCTCTCTCCTGTGCGATAAAGAGTAATACACAATGCTGGCCGCCGAGGCCAACAGGGGTATTATCGTTAGGTACTGTTCCATCTCTTCTGCTCCAATCTATTTGTAAAATTCCTCATACTGGATTCATTATCATCAATGGTTGTGCCGACAGTTATGGGGGAAAAACGAAAGAATTACGCGAATGGAATTGTGGATGACGCCGAAACGGGTGGCAAATGGGAACAAACACCCGGTTAATTTGCCTCGAATAGAGCCAGACTCTTCAAAAGTCTTCTATTTTACGTGTTCTTCCGTTATATTTTGCATAAAAGGAATGACTCTGGAGACGCTGAACGTTCTTTTCGTGGGAGACATCGTGGGCAATCCGGGAATGGGGATGGTCTCGAACTTCCTTCGGAGCTTTATAGACAAGCACTCGATAGATTTTGTAATCGCCAATGGTGAGAATGCCGCCGATGGAAAAGGCATCACTGACAAACTGGCTCAGAAGCTTTACGCTTCGGGCGTGAATGTTATCACCAGCGGCAATCATATCTGGGACAAGTTTCAAGTCCACGAATACATGATGCAGGAGAAAAATCTTCTCCGTCCTTTGAATTTTCCGAAGGGCTCTTACGGATCTGGGTTCGTGGTTTACGATCTCGGACAGAAAGGAAAGATCGCGGTACTAAATCTTCAAGGAAGAACATTCATGTACCCGATAGATTGTCCGTTCCGCACTTCGGATTGGGCGCTGGAGAAAATAAAATCCGAGACTAACCTGATTGTCGTAGATATGCACGCGGAAGCGACAGCCGAAAAAGTTGCGATGGGTTGGTACCTCGATGGGAAAGTAAGTGCCGTGATCGGAACGCACTCGCATATCCAGACTGCGGATGAAAGAGTCCTGCCTAACGGCACAGCATACATAACGGATGTGGGAATGACCGGTCCATACGACTCGATAATCGGAATGAAAAAAGAAAGCGCTCTCAAACGATTTATTTATGCTACTCCGGCGCGGTATGAGGCGGCGGAGAATGAGGCGAAGTTGGCGGCGGTCGCTTTTACGATAGACAAATCAACGGGGAAATCGGTGAGTATCCAGAGAATTTTTTACCCTCCCTTCTCAGCCGAACAACCAACCGGGTCCGCAGGATGACCGCGAAAATTATAGACGGCAAGATAATCTCACAGGAAATCAAGGATGAGGTGAAGGCACTGACGGATAAGTTGAAACAGCATAACGGAACAACTCCAGGTCTCGCATTCATTCTCGTGGGAGACAATCCCGCCTCACAGGTTTACGTACAGAATAAATCGAAGGCCTGCGCCGCGCTGGGTTTTTATTCGATAACCGAGAAAATGCCGGAAGACTCGTCTCAAGACGCGGTAATTTCAAGGGTCGAGGAATTCAACAGCGACAAGAGAGTTCACGGGATTCTCGTCCAAATGCCTCTTCCGAAACACATCAACGAGTACATGGTAATAGAAGCAATCGATCCGTCGAAAGATGTGGATGCGCTTCACCCTTTCAACATCGGGAAGTTTACTGAGGCAAAAGCCTGGGATGAGATTATGAGCAAGAAGCTCTTCCTTCCGTGCACTCCTTACGGAATGATGATACTCCTCGAGAGATACAACATCGAGGTATCAGGCAAGAGGGCGGTTGTGGTCGGCAGATCAAATCTCGGAGGGAAGCCGACGGCAGCTTTGCTGCTTTCGAAGAATGCAACTGTTACGGTGGCGCATTCGAGGACCGAGAACCTCGACGCCGTTTGCAGAGAAGCGGATATACTCGTTGCCGTTATGGGTAAGGCAAATTTCATCAAAGGAAATTTCATAAAGCCGGGCGCGGCTGTTCTTGATGTTGGGATTAACAGAACTCCCGGCGGTTTGGTGGGCGACGTGGACTTTGAGGAAGCGAAAGAAGTCGCGGGTTGGATCACTCCTGTTCCGGGTGGCGTCGGGGCAATGACGATTTCGATGCTGATGAAGAACACGTATATGGCAGCAGCCAGGACGATGGGGCTATGATATTTACAGAATCGCCGGGTGAACTCACAAAAGGACTTCTCCCAGCCAAGACAAAACCGCATATACTCATTTGATCCTTGATCGCTGAAGACTTTTTGCTTGAAAGCTGAATCTTGAAATTACTCTAGATAAACCGATCGTTTATTCATTGAAAGAAGACTCGACACTCATTGAGTTAGCCCGCGCGGGGGATAAGCGCGCATTCGGACAGCTGGTCAAGAAGTACGAGCAGCTTGTGTATAGTTTCTCATTCAAAATTTGCCGGGACCCTGAGAAGGCTGAAGAAGTCCTCCAGGAAACATTCATCAATGTCTGGAGGGGACTAAAGTCCTTTTCGGGAAATTCCAAATTCTCGACATGGCTGTACAGGATCGTGACAAACAATTGCCTCATGATGCACCGAAAGAAATCCCACGATCCGGTCGTTTCGCTTGAAGAGAGCAATTTATTCGGTGGCACAGGAGAACTGCAGGTTCCACATTGGGGGGAGACTCCCCAAGATGCCGTCGTCAACAAGGAGCTGCGCGCATTTCTCGACAATGCAATTCAGAAACTTCCTCTCGAATATCGCATCGTATTCGTGATGAGAGACGTCGAAGGGCTTTCGACCGAAGAGGTGGGAAAATCGCTCAAATTATCGGTTCCCGCAGTTAAGTCCAGACTCCATCGGGCAAGATTATTTTTGAGAAACGAACTCAACAGTTATTTTTCAAAGTGAAATTAATCGACCACAAGAAATATCTCCTCGAGATGTGCGAAAAGGTTGACCGTGACCTTACCTCTCCAACGTGCAGAAAGTTGAGGGAACATCTGGAGCACTGTCCTGATTGCGCCGCGTATTACGATTCGCTAAAGAAGACGATAATACTATACAGGAACTGTGATGTGGAGATGAAGGGCTCTCGCGTCAAGGAGATTCTCGCCAGATTGGACCTGGAACAACCCATCAAGATTTCAATTCCAAAGAAGCACTCTCGCTGAATCCTCACCCTTTCTATTGCATCATACCGATTGACAAAACTATTGGAGACTGCAATGAAGAGAAACATCGGAAAAGTTGACAGGTGGATAAGAATCGTAGTCGGATTTATCGTGGTGAGTCTGGTTTTTTGGGGGCCCGCGACAGCATGGGGTTGGCTCGGATTGATTCCTCTTGTAACCGGAGTGCTTGGTTTTTGCCCGCTGTACGTCCCGTTTAAATTTTCAACTTACAAAGAGCAGCAGAAGCCGGCGTAACCCGCAGGTCCAGGTCGTCACACTCCAGAATACTTGAGAAGCGCACTCTCGGTACAGTAGCCGCAGTGTTTAGTGTAGGTGCATCGATTGACACCTCCGCGTCGGCACCAAGAGTGCGATTGGGGAGTCTCATTTTTCCAGCTGGATTAAAATGTCTTTTGAAAGGAAATGATATGTTTCTAGACCATCAGGCACAAGAGGAAATTAAAAAGAGGTTCGCAGTGCTTGTGAATCCGGTCAAGATAATAATCTTCACTCAATCCCTGGAATGCCAGTATTGCAAAGAGACGCGCCAGATACTTGAAGAATTGGCCGCGCTGTCGGATAAGTTTACACTAGAAGTCTACAATTTTCTGACAGACAAGGACAAAGTCGGGCTTTATAAGATCGACAAGATTCCGGCAATAGTTATTGCCTCGCCGGACAGGGATTATGGCATCAGATATTACGGCATTCCTTCGGGTTACGAGTTTTCATCCGTGCTCGAGGACATTGAAATGATCTCTACCGGCAGTCATGGACTGAGCGACCTCACAATAGAAAAACTGAAAACAGTGGACCAGCCTGTTCACATACAGGTATTCGTCACGCCGACATGTCCGTACTGCCCGCGAGCTGTGGTTACCGGACACCAGTTCGCCTTTGTCAACGAGAACATAAAGGCGGACATGGTGGAAGCCACGGAGTTCCCGGATCTTTCAATGAAATACAACGTACGCGGCGTGCCGAGGATCGTGATAAACGAAACGCGTCATTTCGAGGGAGCGATGCCGGAGGAGATGTATATCGACGAGGTAGTGAAAGCCCTCGGCGAGAAGCAAGGTAAGCTGATGAACTAAATCCCGGACCGAGACGAAGGAAAAGAGAGGATCAACTCTTCATGTTTCTCAGTAAAGCTTCCCGTTTTTCTCGGCTGATTTGATAATCTCCTCGTTATTGGTCAGTAGAAAGATTTCGTCGGGGAGCGAATAAAAATCACTGTCGTTGGAGAAAATGCACCATAAGTTCCTAGGCGACACAGTCACGGTCTCGTAGAGAAGGTGGTCGCCGAAATCCAAGCTCCCGCCCGCAAAATTCAGAACTGTTTCCCCCGGGTTGGGTGAACCATCGTACACCGGGAAATTCCTCGTAAAAGTACGCTTGAGCATTTTCATTTGAAGATCCCATGCATTCATAAAATCGATATCCTTGTCGCGAAGTCGTTTGAAGTCCCGAATCTGGAATTGTTCGTTTCCCGTTCGCACTTTATAGAAACCCACTTGAATGTTCTTGTAGTATTCTAAGATAACACTGACCGTGCTTAGGCTCTTGATCCCGGATGACTTCAGATAACCTACTATGCTTGAAATCTCACCGTGTCGTCTCTCAATGGTGCGGTCAATGCTTGTCCTGCCAAAGGGGTCTTTGAAATCTATTACAACATTCGTATCAACAAAAAAGGCTTCCTTGGAAAGCCTCCTCTTTGATTCCACCAATTTCAATCCGTCCACGACTATCGCCACGTAGCACCTACGCGGGAAGTCGTGACGCGAAATATTCTCCTATATCTGTAACGCCCTGCTTGATAAGTTTGCGGCGGAATTGCGCATTGTCAATTGCAAGTTCAAGGTCGTCAACATCATCTTGACTCAGACTCATAATTTGTACCTTCTCGTGAAACTCCTCCGTATCCAGGTCCAAGTCGATGCAGAGCTGCCCGAATGCCCTGTTGAGAAACGCACTCGAAATAAATTCGTACCCCGCGAAATCAACCTTCACATTTCCGAAACGCTTCAGACCAGCTTTGATCTTCGTACAAAGCTCCTCTCCCTTTTCGGGAGCGAGCAAGACAGGATTATCGAACAGTTTAACAACTCGTATTGTGTTCATAAATCTTCTCCTGCCATCTTATATAGTTTATCGTCATAAATTACACGAATATTAACGAGAGTCCCGTCAATAGAGTTTCGCATTGTCTCGGTATGAATAGGCATTAAATCCCCACCTGAATGCTGTAAGTATCCGTTTCCCGACACAATTTGAAGCAAACCACCGTTCAGCATAAGGAATTGGCGCAAAAGATGCAAACCCAGTCCTGCCGACTGGTCGACCGGTTCGGTTGAGTGACCTTTCTCTAACGCCCAAGTGATGCAATCAGAATCAGGACTATTTCCGCCAAGAGCTCCAAAGTCCCTGACCCGACCCGGAATGCCATATCCCCTATCATAGAATGCGATTTCAAAGTAACCCATCTTCGGATAAAATTGCCCGGCGGCAGTGACGCCATGTGTTCCGTGGCCGTGCTTTAGTCCATTATGCACGATTTCCCAGAGGTTCTCCACGATTTGCTTGTGTACGCGCGGAGACAATGTGGGTAGACAAGGGATAACCTCCTTCCTTAACCACCTTACCACAGCAGCCTCCACATCGAGAGGTTCTCCTTTAAACCTCTTTACCTTGATGATGTCCTCTTGGGGAAATGGCTTATCGCAGATCGCTTTCGGATGGAGGTGCTTGAAACCGCTTTGCTTCAAGTATCGATTAACATTCGGGTAAGTGGAGACGAGATTTTTCCGCCTCTGAGCACCCTTGTCGTATAACATCATCTGGTCGAGATAAGCCACTCCGTAGGGTCTCAGGAATTTGACCTTCAGTTCAACAACTCTTTCTTCACACTGACATATTTGACGACCCAAAACTCCGAGTTGACCGAGCGATTCAGGTTTGATGCCGTAGTAGAGCAATTCTATTGTTGCCCTTTGTCTATCGCCTGCAGCTCTTTATTCATCCACATCTCCGCCTCCTTCTCATTCTTTTCAATCGCCATCTCGACGCCACGCTTGGCAATCTCAAGAAGACGCTTTGAGAGTGCCCTGGTTTCATACATTTCTGTAATTTTGGACCTGATAGCTTGCTGTACCTTGACAGGAATAAGCGGAAACGGTAAACCTAAAATGTCGGTCTCGTCAATAACGGGATATGAGGTGCCTGCATTATACTTCAAAGACAGGTTTAAAATGGGAGCAGACTTAAAAAACACATAAGCTGTCTCTTTGTTAATTTTCTTGGACTCCTGCAACACAGTGAAAGCTCCACTTCCGATGAGGTCGTCACTCTGGACAATCGCAACCGCACCTCGATAAGTGCGAACCTTCGAAATTATCAGATCACCTTTATTCAATTTGATTTTTGCATTTGCCGGCAAATCTTTTTCGTACAAAGAAAGTGGCTCGATTTGTCCTGAAGAAGTATCTACCGAGCCGATTTCCACATACTGATACAGTGCATCCCGTTTTACTTTGAAACCGGCTTTGTTTGATTTGAATAACTCCGATACGAATCCAAACCCGTGTCTGTAATTCTTAATTGTTCTTAGAGTCTCATCGTACATTGGCTGGAAGTACTCGGCGTCGATACGATGACCTTCAGTCGACATGGAGAAATTCCGGACGAATGAGAGTTGCTTTCGAGGTCTCCAATTTGCAAACCCTAACAGCTTCAGTAGACGTTGCTCTTCGGCCTTGTACACTTGGGTTGAACTGGCAATCATGGAGTGCGCCTTTGTGGCAACTTCGTGAATCTGACACTCAAACTCTTTTTCGAATCGAACGACCACAAGTTTCTTCAAATCCGGCAAAATCAGACCAGTCTGACCACCTCCGCGAATTGACCTAAACACTTGGCTCTGGCCATACCTGCCTGCGAGAAACGAATAAAGATAGCCGGGAAGAATACTCTTCGTGGGTCTGATTATTCCGAGTTTACAGCTTGCGACGAGTTTTTGCGGCGGTGAGAAAACTAGGCCAACAAGGCCCGTGTTCGCCCCAACAATTGTAATCAGAATATCATTTCTAAATATGTGTGAACGCTTGAGCCTACGGAAGAAGTCGTCTGGAATAAACACAACGTTCCTATCACTCAATACCATATCCGTAGATAGATCCTGTCCTCGCAGGTACCTTACTCCAGGAGAGTCGGTAAACTCTTCGGCGATTTTCAAGTGATTCCCATCCGAAACAGAAGCGACCGACCTAATACTATCACACCGCTTTCCCGAGACCATCGATACGTCTTTGACGTAATCGTCCCTGAAGAACTCAGAGTCAATTCTATCATTTCTTGAGGATTCAGAAAATCGAGCAACCGAGACTTTCATTGATTACTTCCAGAAGCTCAGTTTTTCTTTCTTCGCCCACTCGACAAACTCTTCCGCAATTCCCTTTGGCAACTCCCCTCCCTGATCGTGGAGGTCATGATCCACTATGAAGTGTCCGTTTAGATCTAATTTGGGTTTGCCTTCGCCGTTCTTGACATAGACATACTCACCCGAATTATCCTTGCCGGACTTTTCCGATACGGCAAAGAAGATCGGGTAGTCTTCCTTCTTCGGGCAGAGCCTTTCGTCCCACTTCTGCAGGAACAGAACGCTCGTCTTCGTTCCTGTGTGAGGCTTGAAAGTATTCACATGTAAGCCAACCACGGCGATGATGCGTGCGCGTTCAGAAATGAATTCCCTTATCTCTTTGTCCGAAGTGTTGTTGAACCTTCCCTGGGGCAGGACTATCGCCATCCGGCCGCCTGGTTTTATCAAGTCAAGGTTCCTTTCGATGAACAGGATGTCGCGCCCAACTTTCGACTTCGGCTTATTCTTTTCATTATAGCCGAGCTCGTATTTGTGAATGATGCGAGATTCTTTTATGTCGCCAGCAAATGGTGGATTTGCCATAAGCATGTCGAACTTGAATTCTTTGTATCCGCTTGGATCCTTTCTGAGCGCTTCCAACCTCTTGAACCCTGAGCCATACGTCGCCGACCAGTCGCGGTTGTTAACGGTCTCGTTTCACCTGTCGTAGTCGAGAGAGTTGAGGTGAAGAACGTTCGTCTCGCCGTCGCCGGCTATCAGGTTCAGCGTCCTGGCAACACGCACGACTTTTTCGTCAAAATCGATCCCGAACACCTTCAACACATCTTTCTTTTCCTCTTCGGATATATCCCTGCTGTCGAAGAGATGGCCCGTAATCTTGAAGATCGTGTGTACCGTGAACCCGCAGGAGCCAGCTGCCGAATCTATCATGTACTCACCTGGTTTCGGGTTAAGCATCTTGATGCACATGTCTATCACGTGGCGCGGAGTGAAGTATTGGCCTTTCTCTCCCTTCGCCGATTTGCTCACTAAATATTCGAAGGCTTCATCGATCACCTGCAGGTTTGAATTGAACAGCTTGATGTCCTGAAGACTTGCAACGCAAACGGAAAGATGAGAAGGGCTGAGATCAATCTTGCTGCTGTCCGGAAATACACCCGGCCATTTCTGCTTCGCATCGTCAAACAGTCTTTGAATCTTATTTTTCAAATCCCCTTCTGACTGCCCTGTGTTTCTAAACTCAAGCACTCGGAACGTGGTATCGTCAATCCTTTCGACGACCTTTTTCATCGACTCGAATGAATCGTTCTTGTTCCTGCTGGTGGACCGGCGGCGCTCTGAAACCCTCGGAGCAGAAGCACCATTTAGATTCCAGTTGATGACGGCTTTATCTTTCTGACTGAGGTATTCGTCATACAGTTTTGTGAAGATGAGCTTGAACACTTCTTCGAACACATCGACGCCCGCATTCGCGAGTACCTCGTCTTCCATCTCAGTTATGATGTCTTTGAGCGATTTCCCTTCGTTAGGAATCTTGTCCCGGATCACCAAATCCTTGAGCGTGAATCGCTCCTTCAAAATATCCTGGAGAGTCTGATCTGATTTGGGAATATCCGTAATGTCCTCGAAGAAATTGGGGTCTTTGCGGTTATAGTGAGAAATCTGGCCGCCGTTTGTCCAGACACCAATAGGCGCCCCGGTCGCGTTGCAATAAGAACGGAGCTGTTCCTTTCCGTCCTTGAGTTTGGGCTTTTTAACCTCTACGATGATATACTCGACAGTTGGCCTGTCCCTGTCAAAGACCACAATGTCAGCCGATTTTGTTTCCCTTCCAAACTGCACGGGATGCTCAAACCTGATGCGTTTCTTAGGATAACCATAATCCTTCATCAACTTCATTGTGTAAAGCTGGCGAACAATTTCCTCCGGCTTAAGCTGGACATCCTTTTCACGAATTATACACTCGACATAAGGTTTGCTCTTCACTACTGTGATTTTTGCTTCCAACCCTTTGATGTCCTCGTCTGCAAAGATGGAAAGATTGTAATCTGAGTCCTTGAGGATTTGTGCCAGCACCGTCGTAGTTGCTTCAGTTTTCATTGTTCGCCCCCAAATTTTGCAACGTGTTGAGTTTCAGTCACCCAAGTTACAAACAGTGCCATTTCCACTTTATCAAACTAACCCGCATTGCCTAAGAAATCAACCTTGCGGTCATCTCTCCCATGTCGCTTCAGCCCCTCGGCAGTTCGATTTGCACATCATAAAAATTTTTCCGTTTCATTCTCCATAAACCGTCACGACTACTTCCCTGTTCCGCGGCTTGATGTCCAGCTCAATCAAAAAAATCTGTTGCCAAGTCCCGACTAATAATCTTCCATCGCTTATCGGCAGAGTTAAACTCGGCCCGAGCATCGTCGCCTGCAAATGCGAGTGTCCGTTTCCATCGTGCCACGCCTGTTCGTGCCCGTAGTTTCTCCCTGGCGGTATCAGCCTGTCAAGAAGTTCCGGCAGATCGCGTTCCAGTCCCGGCTCAAATTCTATTGTTCCCACTGCAGCCGTGCTCCCGACAACAGAAACGTTTACGGTGCCGACAGAAATCTTTGATTCAGAAACTATCGACTGTACTCTTTCGGTCAGATCGTGCATTTCAGAATGCCGACGTGTAGCGATTTGAATTTCACGTTGAACGAACATTTATAGTCTACAATTCAAGATTTGTCACCCGGCGAGAGCCGTCCGTCTTCAATTCCATCTTTATTCGTCAATCAATTTCCCCTGACACCATATGGATCATAAATCGTAAATTAAGAGTTATGGATTCGTTTTAGAAATACTCGCCTTTCTCGTCGAACCGAGGCAGCGCTTTGTCTTTGCTGGAGACTACCGGGTTGAAAACACGCCATTCGATTGCCAGCTTCGGGTCGTCAAATCTGATTCCGCGCTCGTCTTCACGCGAATAAAACTCGTCGACCTTGTAAACCACCTCCGCAATATCAGAGAGCGTGGAGTAGCCGTGGGCAAAACCTCTCGGAACGTGGAACATCTTCTTGTTTTCTTCAGAGAGAACCAGACCGTACCATTCACCGAAAGTCGGCGATTTCATCCTCAGATCTAGCGCCACGTCGAATATTTCGCCCCGAACGCACCGGACCAGCTTCGATTGTTCGCTCGGGTCTACCTGATAATGAAGTCCGCGAATCACACCCTTGGCGGATCTCGAATGGTTGTCCTGGATAAACTTGTCTTCGATGCCCGCTTTCGCAAACTCATCCTGACGATATGTCTCCATGAAGAACCCGCGTTCGTCACCGAACGTGTACGGTTCGATTATCGTCAGCCCTTCCGGACTTCTTACCGATGTAAAATGAAACGGCATTTTTGAGGCTCAACTTTTCATGTTGACAAATTGGAGCGGTATCCCGAGGTCGTGGCCGCGAAGCATCTTAATCACATCCTGAAGATCATCGATCTTCTTGCCGCTGACACGGACTTGTTCGTCCTGGATCGCCGCCTGCACTTTTAGTTTCTCATCTTTGATCATCTTTACAATTTTCTTCGCGATCTCCGTCTCGATTCCTTCCTGTATAGTTATATCTCTCTTCACATGACCCTGTGACGTCGGCTCGATAGCTTTGAGCTTCAGCACCTTCGGGTCGACTTTTCGTTTTATCAAATGAGTCATCAGCATATCCATTACCGCGTCCATCCTCATCTCGTGTTCAGCTACGACATGGATCACCTTTTCCTTCTTGTCCAGGTTGACCTCGGCGGGCGAGCCGCGAAAATCGTAACGTGTCGCAATCTCTTTCTTCGTATTATTTATCGCATTGTCGACTTCCTGCAGGTCAACGCGGTTCACGATATCGAATGAAGGCATAAGTCCTCCGTATAAATCAAATTGAAAAAGTCAAAATGTGGACGAATTGAAAGTAAGGAGAGCATTGACGGCTCGCCGTCGACTATTTGATTGCCTGATAGTTCTGTTCAAGTTTGGCGAGACTCCCTTTCATTGAATCGAGTTTAATCTTTTCCTTATCAATTACATTTGCCGGTGCGCGCTGTACGAACTGTTCATTCTTCAGCTTCGCCTCAATTCCAGAAATGGCGCTTTTCAGGCGATTCATTTCCTTTTCCAGCCGGCTACGCTCCGCGTCGGCGTTCACGAGACCCTCGAGGGAAACAAAAATCTCAGTGCCTCTGATGACCGTGCTGGCAGAAGTCGCGGGCTTATGCAAAGTGAAACCGATGCTCAGCGACTCGACCTTCGCGAGTCGCCTGATATACGCCTGGTTAACTGACAACGTATCCAGGGTCGAATCATCATTAGGTTTTATCACTATGTCCACCAGAACACCAGGCGGCACGTCAGCTTCTTTTCGGATCGATCTTATCGCAGTGATAGTCTCCTGCACGAGACTCATTTCGTTATCTACAGCATCGCTGATGAATCGCCCATCCGCCTCGGGAAATTCGGCTACGGTTATGCTTTCCTGTCCGGTCTGCATAACGTTGTACAGCTCTTCCGTTATGAAGGGCATGATCGGATGCAGGAGCTTAAGCGCGTTTTCAAATACAGAAATTGCATTGGCAGTAATTATGGCTCGCGTCATCGCGGCAGGTTCCAGGTTCAACCGTTCCTTAACCATTTCTACATACCAGTCACAGTAATCATGCCATACGAAGTCATAAATGATCTTCGCCGCTTCGTTGATCCGGAAAACCCCGAGCGCGTCGTTGAGGTCGCGGATCGTGCGGTTCATTCTGCTGATGATCCATCGGTCGGCGAAATCAAAAACGGAATTATCGGGTGCCGCAGATACTTCAAGCTTGTCGCGGTTCATAAGAAGAAATCGCCCGGCATTCCAGATCTTGTTAGCAAAGTTGCGACCGATCTCGCACTTCTCGGCTGAAAACAAAACGTCCTGACCGAGTGGGGCGAGATAGAGTATTGTGAACCTGAGCGCGTCGGCTCCGTACTTTTCTATCACATCGAGCGGATCGGGAGAATTGCCGAGCGACTTGGACATCTTTCTCCCCTGCATATCGCGGATGATACTCGTGAAATAAACATCTTTGAACGGTATGTCGCCCATGAACTCGATCCCCGACATCACCATCCGCGCAACCCAGAAGAAAATTATGTCCGGCGCGGTGACCAGCGTGTCGGTCGGATAGAAATATTTTACATCGTCCATTTTGTCCGGCCAGCCAAAAACGGAGAACGGCCACAGCCACGAAGAGAACCAGGTGTCCAGAACATCTTCGTCCTGCTTGTAAGATCTTTTTCCGCATTTCGGACATGCCACCGAAGGCTCGCTTGTGCTAACAGTGAGTTCACCGCACTCCTTGCAGTACCAAACCGGGATCCTGTGGCCCCACCAGAGCTGCCGGCTTATGCACCAATCCCTTATATTTTCCATCCAGTTTTCATATGTCTTCAGCCAGTGCTCCGGGTAGAATTTGATTTTCCTCTCACGAACGGCTTTCAACGCCGGCTCCGCGAGAGGGCGCATCTTCACGAACCACTGATCGGAAAGATACGGTTCTACGACAGTGTGGCACCTGTAGCATTCACCGACTGACAAATTGTAATCGACGATTTTCTCAACGAGTCCGAGTGCATCGAGATCCTCGACCACCTGTTTTCTTGCTTTGAATCGATCCAGACCTCTGTATTTTGCGGGAGCATTCTCATTGACCTTAGCCGAGATATCGAGGACCACAACCTTCTCAAGGCCGTGGCGTTCAGCGACCCGGAAATCGTTCGGATCGTGAGCGGGAGTGATCTTGACAGCGCCTGTCCCGAACTCCCTGTCAACATAGTCATCAGCGATTACTCTCATCTTTCTGCCGACCAGGGGAAGGACGAGATTTTGTCCCACATACTTCTTATACCGTTCATCGGCGGGATTAACCGCAACCGCTACGTCTCCAAGCATCGTCTCAGGACGAGTTGTAGCGACAGTGATATGCCCGCTTCCATCCTCAAGCGGATACTTCAGGAAATAGAGTTTGCCGTTCTTTTCCTGGTATTCGACTTCGTCGTCACTTATCGCCGTATGATCCTTCGGGCACCAGTTGACGATGTATTTTCCACGATAGACAAGTCCCTTCTTGTACAATCTCACAAAAACTTCCTGAACCGCATGCGACAAACCGGAGTCCATCGTAAATCTTTCGCGTGTCCAATCGCATGAAACGCCGAGCTTTTTCAACTGTTTGATAATTGCCCCGCCGTAATTCTCTCTCCATTTCCAGACGAGCTCGACAAATTTCTCTCTTCCCAGTGCGTGGCGATCCTTCCCCTCTTTAGCGAGACTTTTCTCCACGACGTTTTGAGTTGCTATGCCTGCATGATCGGTGCCCGGAACCCAGCAGGCCTCATAGCCCTTCATTCTCTTCCAGCGGACAAATGCATCCTGGATGGAATTGTTGAGGACATGTCCCATGGTAAGGATGCCGGTGATGTTAGGTGGGGGGATGACTACTGTATATGGTTTCTTTTCAGGATTTACTCTCGCTTCGAATAATTTTTTGTCGAGCCAGAATTTGTACCACTTGTCTTCGATTTCGGAAGGTGAATATGTTTTGGGAATTTCTCTGCTCATTTAAAAACGTCTTTCGAATTATTGCGGCCCTTTGGAGTTTATCTCTCCAGTGCGATGCCGAGGGCGGTAGTCACTTTCAGCAAATCGTTATTCGTCTTGTTGAGCCGATCGCTCAACACCCATGCCACATTGAGCATGGTTCTGTATCCGATTTCATAATCGGATTCCGCCAGCTTGACGAAATCCGCGAGATTGATCACGGCGAACCTGGACGGGGCCGAAGTACGAACCGTTGCGCTCCTCGCGCTCTCCTTATCGAAGAGAGACATCTCTCCGAAGAACGGAAAATTTTTTGCCGAGAGCCGGAGCAGCGACTTGTCGCGGGGATCGACCGCGGCACCGGATGAGTGAATGACGAGCGACTTGGAAACTTCGACTTCACCGGAAAGAAGGATGAAAATGCTGTCGCCGCTTTCGCCTTCCTTGAAAACCAACTGGTCGGCCGGAAAGTTCTTTACTGTGACGATGCTGGCGATCTTCGCGAGCTTGTCTTCGGCAAGACCGGCAAACACCGTTGTCTTGCCCAGATCGATATCAAGCGATTGAGTTCTCATCCTATCACGATCGCGTCTTCTTTTTCCTGTACGACATAATCGAGAGGCGGATTCAGATTCAGGCGGACGCCGCCCTTCTCGAGCATATCAAGACCCGCGGCCTTGAATTTTCTTTCGATGAATGCGTCTATCGCGCTGTAATCCGCCGATAAAAGATCGGTCAGCTTCACGGACTCTTCTTCCACAACCATCCCGATGGCTATGCTGTTCTGATGCGACTTGAAATAATCCTGGAGCTCGCGAAAACTTTTTCCGACAAGCTCCCGCGGGACGTGGACTCGCGCCAAACTCGTCCCGGCTTCACTGCTCAATAAAATCGCGGCTGTCTGTGCCACGCCTGGCGACGATATGTCCGAAGCCAGGAGGTAGCCGATATGATCGTCGCTGACAATAACGTCGTCGACATTCGCTCGCCGCAGATGCGAGAGGTTCTCTTTGTCGATAATGTGCGCGTAAACTTTCAAATCTCGCTTCATCGACTTAATGGCTAGCGCGGCGGGAAGCGTTTTGTCGTCACGAGGAGAGGAAGTCGTCGACATGTCCGGGATTATTATCGCCGCCCGCGCTTCTTTGATATTCGCCCTTGAAAGCGTCGGTTCTTTCGTGTAGTCACCGTGGACATACTTGACTGTCAGATTACGATAACCGGACATGACTTCCTCCATACGCTCCGGAGGCATCTCGTTAACAAGAACGACGGTATCCTTCCTTCCGGCCGACGTCCTGTCGAGCGTCTCAAGGAGGCTGTCGAGCCTCTCGTTCCACCCGCAAACGATTATGTGTCCTTTAATCTTTACCTGTCTCAATCCCTGGCTCTCTCTTATTCTTTGCGCTACGAATAACGAGGAGATCGTCGCCGTTAGAAGCGAGATGACGGAAATTCCCGCCAGCATTACGAACATCCCGACGATCCGCCCGAGGACGGTATGCGGAACGATGTCGCCGTAACCCACTGTCGTCATGGTGACCACCGCCCACCAGATCGCGTCCCAGAACGAATGAATCTGACCACGATGCCATTCGGCAAAATACGCGAGGCACGCTCCGACGAGAACCAGCCCGATGAGTGCGGCGGTAACCGGAACAAGATTTACACTTACTCCAGTGTCCCGTCGTTTCCAGAATCTTTTCATCAGACCCTTTTCCCAAAGGAACCCGCTCTCGTCCTAGATACGATCCTTCTCTCATTCCCTGCGTTGTCATGTACGGACAATTCCACCTTTTTCGCCGCCAGCAGTCTTTCTCTGCTCACACTGCAAAATGCTGAATGCTTGTCGACATCGTACTCACACAAATATGTCCGGTCACCGACTTTGAGTAATATATGGTCCGTGTCGACTCCTGACATGCTGTCTGACACTTTAAAATATACAAAAACTCGACTTAAGTCGTTCGGCGCGACGGAAATGTAAAAGGGATTCTTCCTGGCAAACCGGATTTTCCCCACCGTCGGCGGCGTTTTATCTTTTTGCAACGAGAATTCGCCTGTTTTGTAGGCAATTTCAGCGGTGAGGACTTTTCCGTCGTTCTTGCTGAAGACCGGTGTCCAATGATTTCTAACTCTGCGAAAGAGAGTGACATCGCGATCATCAACTTTCCAGACGACGTCAATTCTTCTTCTGAGCTGCCGGTTTGCCGGGAGAATCGAAAAGGATGTAGGAGAGTTCTGGTCGACAGTGACATCCACGTCTCTATCGAAGCAATTCGTCGGGAAATTCAAAGTCAGGCTGGTTGAAGGCGAAATAGTTCTCTCATCGAAAGGTTGGAGGGACAGCATGAAGTTCCCGCCGGCGTTGGCGTTCTTACCAGCAGAGGAGGGAATATCAAGGAAGAACGTTCCCGCCACGCTTACCCTGTTGCCGTCCTCGTCTTCGATGGAAATTTCGTAGGTGTGTTTTCCGTTTCTGAAATTTCCGCCGATGACTCCGCTGCCGGGCGAACCGGGAGTAAAAACGGAAAACGGGATCGCGCGGTCCACGCAAAGTTTGTAGTACGTCTTAGATCGGCGGGAGAGGGAGAGATCGACAAGAGAACTTATGTCGAGATCGTCATCGACATCAACCCGCGTCAGATCGAGGCTGAGTACCTGGAGATCGTCGACTTTCAGCTGTATGAACTTCGGCGGACGCTTGTAAGCTCCATGCCCGTATGAATCCGCCGCGTGAACAATAAAGTAAAAGGGTTCCCGCATTCGGAACTCACCTCGTGATCGATATTCCTTCCCGGATCTCACTACGCGTGCGACTCTTGCTACGTCCGAATTGAATCCACGAACGGCAACTCCGAATATTTTCGGGGTCCGGAATCCGGACACATCAAGGGAACTGTAGATCAGCGGATCGATCGGAGAAAAATCTTTTCCCCTTATTTCAAAATGAAGATGGGGACCTCCTACACCGGTCGCTCCTGTGCGAGCAATTATTTTTCCGCGTTCAACCTTTATTTCGGAGGATGAGAGATAGATATTCACTCCGTACTTCCCTGCCTCGCTTTGTTTAGCGTCAACTTTCTTTTCGATATCGCTGCTGAATTCCGAGAGATGTCCGTAAACCGTGAAAGTCGAATCATCATGCCTGAGGACGATCATCTTTCCATACCCGAACGGAGACACAGATATTCGGTAGACATATCCCGCTCTCGCGGCATACACGGGATAACCGATCTTCCTGTTCGTGGAAATATCTATCCCCGCGTGAAAATGGGAGGAACGATAGTCGGCAAACCCCGAGTTTATCTTATGTGAAGCGTCAGTCGGAAATAGATAAGAATTGCCTCCCGAATTGGAGATGATGTGATTTGTCGAGGCGACGGGGTCAGCGACAGTTAAGGAAAGACAGAGGAATAGGAGACCGCGAGAAGCAACACCCATCAGGCGGGATTCACCCCTGAAGCGCCCGGGCTCTCATTGGCTGCCACCGCCGGGATCTCGCCCGTTCCGGCAGAGAGAGATTCACGCGAAATGAGTTCAGTGGCAAGTTCAAAGTACGCTTGAGCCCCTTTGGAATTTATGTTGTACAGAAGCACAGGTCTTCCATAGAATGCGGCTTCAGCAAGCGTTGAATTTTTCGGTATGACAATCTTGAAAAGAAATTTGGAATACCTTGAACGCAGCTCGCGCCCGGTTATGTCGGAGATCTTAGTGTTGGGCTCGAACATCGTGAGGAGAATACCCTCGACAAAAATCTGCGGGTTCGCCACTTCGCGAATCCATTTGAGGTAGCGCATCAGCCGCATCACCGCATCGAGCGAAAAATGACTGGCGCGCATAGGGATGATGACTGAGTTCGACGCACATAGAGCGTTCGTTGTGATCCCGCGCAGAGTGGGCGGACAATCGATGATGACATAATCGTACTGGCGTTCTATATCCCTGAGCGCCATACGCATGACAGTCCTGTTCTCGCTCAATCTTAGGAGGCGTTCCTCCATTTGGACCGTGGATATATTCGATGGGACGAAATCGAGATAAGTCAGCTCGGTTTTGTAAATGACGCGGCTGAGCGAATGGGTATAGTTGAACACGTCGTATAATCCGCTCTTCACCTGGTCCGCTGTGTAGCCGAGTGAGATACCGCTCGCGCCCAGCGTATCGGCGTCTATGAGGAGAGTTTTCTTTTCCGCAGCGGCCAGACTTGCCGCCAGATTCACTGCTGTCGTGGTTTTGCCCTCTCCCCCTTTGGGAATTGCAATAGAAATTACGCGCATGATCAGATAACCGACATATCCAGTGAAGTCAGACCGACTAGTTCCGCATGAAGCCTGTCACCCGCCACGAGCCGGGAAACACCTTCAGGCGTGCCCGTGAATATCAAATCTCCCCTTTCAAGCGTAAACAGTTCGGAGATAAATGCGATGACATCCTCAATCTTGAAAATCGTATCGGTATAATATCCGTGCTGACGCTGCTGGTCGTTGACTGAGAGCTGAAGTTGAAGTGAATTGAAATCAAGTCCGTCAGTTGGGACGGCGTCGGATATGGGCGCCGATCCGTCGAACCCTTTTGAAATCAGCCACGGATTCCCTTTTTCTTTTAGCTCGTCTTGAATATCACGGAGGGTCAGGTCAAGTCCGATCCCGACGCCGGATAAATATGATCGCGCGTCAGATTTTTGAATCTTTCTTCCCTCTCTACCGATCACGAAAAAAATTTCGGTCTCGTGGTGAAGGTTCTTTGTCATTGCAGGGATCTTGACTTTTGCGCCGTTGTGTACGATCGCGCTCGAGGGTTTCATGAAGACAACAGGCCGACCAGGAACCTCGGACTTCATTTCGGCTGCATGTTTCGCGTAATTCTTGCCGAGACAGAAGATCTTCGGCACGATCACATCTTCATTAAATTTAGAGAGATGCACGGTTTTCATCAAGTGGAATATAAAAGAGGGTGGGTTATAGTTCAAGAATTCGTTGGCTCATTCCGCTGTTTCTGCTGCTGACTTCATTGCCAAGCTGTGATGTTAATGCAGATCGAACCCCAATTCCGGCGGAACCGCGAACTTAGAATTTAATGTCGACCTGAGAATGTATTATCAAACCAGTTCTTTCTTGTAACATCGCCGCCTCTTGTGCTGTCGTCGCTGGAAGAACTTCCATTGTGCCTGAACCTTTGTGTTCCCTTCCAGCTCGCGGTTCGTCTCGACAGTCTTTATCCCGTTTTTTAT
Source organism: Candidatus Kryptoniota bacterium (assembly GCA_036567965.1). Lineage (NCBI taxonomy): Bacteria > Pseudomonadati > Candidatus Kryptoniota > Candidatus Kryptoniota bacterium. The sequence goes on along the minus strand of DATCTN010000031.1, from coordinate 390,124 downwards.
GAACGTCTCCATGACCTGTTTCATGAGGATCGCATTGACTCCTTTGTTCTGCAAGTCGGGGCGCACAGCGGTCAGGTAGAGATCTGCCTTCGGGTTCTTTTTCATGGCCCTGAGCAACGGGATGAATCCCAGCGGGAAGAGTCTTCCCCTGTTCTTCTGGAGCGCCGCGGATAGTGACGGCATAGTGATGCCAAAGGCGACTACGTTGTTGTTCGCATCCAACACGATCGGAACATACTCGGGTATTATGTAGCCGAAATATTGCTTGACATACACGTCGATTTGTTTATCCGACAGTTCGACAAATCCATAGAGATCTTTATATGCCGCATTGAGAACATAGAAAACCTCTTTAGCGTAGGGAAGCATTTCTTTCGGCTTCTTCGCTACCAGAACGTGGAGGTTATTTCTCTTGAGTGCAATGTCGGCGACGCGCGCGATCTCATCGTTGAATTCGGTTGGGGTCAAGACTTCGTACTCCACCCAGTCAGCGTCTTTACAGTAACCGGCCGACTCAATATGGCCAGCATAATAGGGATAGTTATAGAGAGCTCCAAGCGTACTGACCTCTTCGAATCCCTCGATGAGTACGCCCTCACCGTCCATGTCGGTGAAGCCCAGCGGGCCGTGGATCGACTTCATTCCGTTTTCCCTGGCCCATTTTTCAGCGGTGCTTAGAAGTGCCGAAGAAACCTCCCGGTCGTCTACAAAGTCGAACCATCCGAATCGCGCCGACTTAGCGCACCATCTTTCGTTGTATTTCTTGTTGATTATGCCTGCAATCCGGCCGACGATCTTGCCATCTTTATAAGCAAGCCAGTATCTCGCGTCACAGAAATCAAACGCCGGGTTCTTGTCGGGTCTCAGGGATTTCAACTCGTCGCCCCATAACGGGGGGACCCAGTATTTGTTGTCGCGATAAAGAGAATATTGGAACATGACAAACCGTTTCATGTCCCTGATGCCATCTACATCCTTTATTTGCATCCGACTGCCTCCATTTCATCCAGCCACAGAAATGTCCCGCGGCCTCATTACAAAGTTAAGTCGAATTCATTTAAGAATCCTTTCATAGAATAAAATTTTACAGGGCCCGGACTTAGACTTGTTCCAAAGATGACGGGGAAAGTTCGGAGCGCTATGGCAAAGACAGAGGGGTGAGAAGTAAAGAGCGAAACGTTAAAAATTTATAAAGCAAAGAAATGTGTAAGTGACTTGGCAAAAAGGCTCAGCGAAAAAAGATTTGAAATTCACAATCAAATGATTTTTCGGGGTGGCGGTTCAAAGAGAACCGAGTCGGATGCGATCGAGATCCGCTCCCGTTGTCTCTCATTCTTCAGCCGAGATGAACGGAACTCAAAGTATCGGATAGTTTCTCCCTCCAGAAATCGAAAGTGAGCCAGTCGTCGATGATCTGCGCGTCGGTTTCGTTGGGCTCCAGATAAAATTTCCTCACGGTCGTGTCCAATGAAACATGGTCATACAGCTCGCATTTCTCCACATCAGTCGAGTGGATTCTATCCAGAATAAATTCGCGCAGAAGGAGAAGCGTATTAAGACGGAACGATCTTTCCGTCTCGTGATTGCGCGATAAGAATTCTCTCTTGATTTTTCCAATCAACCTCGACAGTGAGATATTTCTGCAGGTCCAGTATGGCACCACGACACCATAGCTGAGAAGTGGAATCTTTGTAAGTCGTTTGTCGCCTTCTAAGATCATTTGCCGGTTGATCCTGTTATTCCTTCTTTTTTGGAGCGCGATTGAGAAAGATGCATTCAAAATCGACGGCTGTGCAAATGGCATGTAGTTAGGTATATGTGAATCATAAAGTCCCTGGCTGCCGCCCGCATAATTTTTCAGCCTGTACCTGAGATGAAACAGGTCTATCCAATTTTCAGGATCGTCCTCCAGCTCGTGGGGCATAGAGCGAATCGCATTTTCCATTTGTGCCATGATCGCATGACCAAAGGTCTCGCGGATTTCCCGCGCAAAGAACGCGGACCTTGGTGAGGCAAGGCGATTAATCATGGGCAGGAAGTTATTCTCCCGGAGAGCCAGTTTAACGGCCGGAAGAAGTGTATGTCCGTAAGATCGGCGGAGAAGCTCGCCATACGCGCCATCGATCATCCAGAAGCCGCGCCTGCCCATGTCGTCAAAGAGATCCAGCTTCGGATAACCGAACGGAGAGTCGGACATCTCAGTCCTCATTGAGTAGTCGCGAAGTTTAGCCGCAACTTTCTCCGCGGAATCGTTCTGGTTGGGCGTGTAATAGCAGATTTGATGTTTGACCGCGAACTCTTTCGCGAGCATTGCGGCGACAGAGATATCCCGATTATTTGTATCGCCAATCGAATGTACCTGCCAGGTTTCAGCCGGCGAACCCAGCAAAATTGCAAGGAGAGTCCTCGAATCGATTCCTCCGGACAATCCAAGGGTAAGTCTTTTCCCGTCGCGCAAAGGAAGCGCGACCATTTCCCGCAAGAGTGAAGTCACGTCAACTTCAGGAGATACTGTCGGAGTCCAATGGTGCCATGTATGATTCAAGCTGCCATTGATTATCGAAAGATGCCCCGACGGACCAAGCCTACTCACGCCGCGAACAAAACACTTATCGGACAGTGAATTGATCAGGGTCCAGGCGCTTGCGATTTCTTCAGGATCAATTGAGCATCCGGGTAAAAGCGAAACCATCCAATCGAGTCTCGAAGAAAAGGCGTGAAGATTTCCGATCCTGGTGAAATAGACTCTGCTCAGTTCCAGGACATCGCAAAAGATTTCAATGCGATTTTCGCTCCAACTGATAGCGGTGAAATGTCCGCCCAGGGCATGGACTTTTTCCTCCGACGGAGCGCCGGAAAGGAGCGCGTCCCAATCCTTTTCGTGCATGAGTGAAGGAACGCTGTCACCGCTTCTAATTCCGACACCGCCTGCAAGCCAGCCGGCGTTTGTGTCAGGCGTGATTTGGGATTTGAAGAGGTCCGGGAGACCGCCACCCAGAAGCAACAACCTGTCGTTCGAGACGGCAAAGACAGGATCTTCGCCCAACAATTTGATCAAACGATTTTTGAGGGATTTTCTTTCCGAGCGATCAATTATTCCGGTCGCAGGCGTCAACCCGATGAACCAACCCATTTACACGACTCGCTTTTTGAGAATTGCCCTGGTCAAATCTAGCGAGTCGGAATGAATTTTCAAATCCCTGCGTGCGATGCATGCCTCAGTACGTGAGGCGGTGATTGAAATGTGAATTTAGTCCGACTTGGCGGCGCAGAAAAATTACTTCGAGCTGTCCGGTACGAAGATTAAGGCGGCCGAATTCATGCAGTAGCGCTTGCCGGTGGGCGGCGGGCCGTCATCGAAAACGTGACCGAGGTGGCTTCCGCTTCTGTCGAGGACCTCCAGCCGCGGCTCGCCCGGAACGCTGTAATCCCATCGGAGCACAACTATGTCGGGGCTGATCGGCGCCCAAAAGCTCGGCCAGCCTGTGCCCGAATCAAATTTCTGCTCCGAGCGAAAGAGCGGCTGATGCGTCGCCGCGCTGTAGTACGTTCCTTTTCTCGTTTCGTGATCCAGCGCGCCCGTGAACGGCGCTTCCGTGCCGGCCTCTCGCAAAATATAATATTGCATCGGAGAGAGAACTTTTTTCCATTCCGCGTCGGTCCTGAATTGAGTAGAATCAAACGTGCCCGACACAATTTTGCCTCCCGGGTCCGATGGTCCCCCGGATTTCGCCGGGTGCCTGTATAGCCCCGCCGCTACTGCCGCAATAATCGTGACGCCGAGAATCAAACCCAAATTCTTTTTCATGCTCTTCTTCCTTTCCTCAACCAAACGTGAACGCAAAAGCTTCGATTCCGGGGGTCTCGAATTTCAGGAGTAGAATATGTCCACCCGATTTTCCCTTGAGATCGACAAGATTGTACAGCCGGTCGGCATTCACCGTTACTGTACCATCATGCACATCGGCACCTGCATTAGTGACATCGACCGGATTGCCGTCCATGAGGACCCGGACCTTTGCTGCTGAACCGGCGCTCCCGGGGCGGAGAACGAGATACACTTTGTCCGCGTAGAAATGATAGTTGAGCTCTGCATTTTTACCCGCCACGGCGTCTTCGCTCCGGATTTCCCATTCTCCGCCGAGGGTAAATGAATCTTGTTTCAAGCGATCCGAAAGTACAAACGTCCTCTTCCCGGTGTCGAGTTTATGAGACGGGAAAAAATATTCCATTCTTTCCGCGCCCACGTACGTTTCGGGCGACTGCATTCCGGTCGGTGTCTGATCAGGCATGTTGTCTATCGAAGACGCCAGCGACTGGCCGTTTTCTTTCAGGAGCTCCTGGATCGCGAGTTCCATTTCGTCATATTCACCTTCACCAAAATGTGTCCTCCTGATTTTTCCGTTCGCGTCGATCAAATATTCAGCAGGCCAGTACTCGTTGTTGAAATTGTTCCACGTCGAATAATCGTTGTCCTGAGCGACGGGGTAATGGATACCGTACATTTTGATCGCATCCTCCACATTACTGGTATTGTGCTCGAACTGAAATTCGGGAGTGTGGACGCCGACCACTACGAATCCCTTATCCTTATACTTCTCGTACCATGACGTAATGTGGGGAAGAGTCCTGATACAATTAATGCAGGTGTAAGTCCAGAAGTCAACTAGCACAACCTTCCCGCGGAGATCTTTCATGGTGAGCGGCTTGTCGGTGTTCAGCCATTTCGTTACGCCGACAAAATCGGGAGCCGGCGTATCCGCGTTGAAGTACAGGCTCTTCTTCGCCACGGGTATGATTTCCGTTTCGTTTTTTCCCTTGAGAACATTTAACTGCTGTGCGACCGCCTCATTAGACTCGAACCCGCGCAGGCTCGCGCTGAATTGCGGAAACGCATTCAATAATTTTGTCTCTATCAGCCTGTCGTAGCTCGTGTAAATTGCCAGGGCAGTCAGTACCATGATGACTCCAAATCCCTGCTGGATTCGCCCGAGATGCGCAGAAAGAAATCGTGTCCTTGTAATTACTTTCTGCCCGCCATAAGCGAAGAGGAACAGCGGTATTCCGACTCCTGTCACGTAGGCCACTGTGACTAATACGACTGCGAAGGTAACCTTGCCGGTAGCGGCAAGAGTGGCGATAGCTGCGAGTATCGGTCCTGCGCACGGAGACCAGACTATTCCAAGCGATAGGCCCGTCAGGAATCCCGCGCCGAATCCGCTCCCCGCTTTACCCCTTTGACCGAAATAGCTGCTAAGCCGGCTTATGAATCCCTCGATCACCTTGGAAAGTGCCGGAATGATCATAGTCAGCCCGAGAAAAGCGATCACGACCACCGCGAGGAAACGGAGTGCGTTCGGGTCGAAATGGAAAACTTTCACGAGGTATGATATCGCCAATGTAAAGAATGCGAAGCTGAGCATGATCCCAAGTGTGATGCCCATTGGCCTTTTGTGTCCCTTGGCCGCGACCGACGAAGAGAGAATTACAGGCAGAATCGGCCAGATACAGGGCGCGAGGATCGTAACCAATCCCGCAAGAAAAGCAAATCCGAGAAGTATAAGCATTATAATTTCTCTAACTTTGTTTTCAGATTAAAGTTCCGCCGTTCGGCAGGTGGAACGGCTCACTATCATATTTGTCGATGAATCGGCCCGCATCCTTACACAAAGCGATGCTTCTAATAATTCCAGGTCGACGAATTTCTGAGATCTTCCTTCTCATTTGACAGGAAGAAAACGAACTCCTGCTTTCACTCCTTTTCGAGGAGCTTGCGGATGGATTTGAGTTCCTCTCGTCTTTCGCGTGACGTTTTCGGATAATCCGATTTGAATGACCTGAGCGTATCAACGACGATCTGCGAAACAATTACGCGCGCATTTTCCTTGTCGTCCGCAGGAACTATGTACCAGGGAGAATCATTAGTACTCGTCGCACTTATGCATTCCTCATAAGCCTTCATATATTCCTTCCAGTGGCGCCTCTCTTTGATGTCCGCCTCACTGAATTTCCAGTTCTTTTCCGGATCATCGATTCGTTGGAGGAAGCGATTCTTTTGCTCGTCTTTGGACAAATGCAGAAAGAATTTGACAATCCTTGTTCCGTTCCTGTAAAGATGATTCTCAAATTGAGTTATCGACCGATAGCGGTGTTCCCAGAATTTTCCTTCGGAGGCAATATTCTCAGAAAAGCCTTCGCCATGGAGAAGGTCCGGATGGACTCGCACGATCAAGACTTCTTCGTAATAGGAACGATTGAAGATACCGATCTTCCCTTTTTCGGGGAGACATTTCGTGGTTCGCCACAAAAAGTCGTGATTAAGCTCCTCGGCGCTCGGTTGCTTGAAGCTGAAAACCTGGCAGCCTTGTGGATTGACTCCGGACAATACGTGTCGGATGGTGCCATCCTTCCCGGCAGCGTCCATCGCCTGGAAAATAAGGAGAACGGCATTTCGGCCCGATGCATAGTGGACATTCTGGAGCGCGCTTAATTTGGCCACATGCTCATCAAGCAGATTTCGATATTCCTTCTTAGATTTATAAATGGGATTCACCCTGGTCGGCCATTTCCTCAAATCTATCGTTTCGCCTTCAGGCGCCCGAAAGTCAGCTGATCTGATTTTCATTTATCTCCCTTCGTTCTTTCAAGTTTTTTCCACTAAAATATGATTTTGGTCAGCATCACACCCTGTAATTTTTCCAAAACATTACTCATGCTTTTCCGTTGGAACTAATGTCGTGTTTCATTTTGCGAATATGAAAAATACTTACGAGGGCAACCATGAAAGCAATTTCCTTCATCGTCGTGTCTTTTTTTATTTCAATGAGCGCGTGCGCACAAGAACAGACTCTGATCAGCGGGCCGATTGAAAGCGGCGGTTACGGCGGACCAGCTGTTAGGTTCTCGACCATCGACAACCATTTCGCGGTGATGGTCGGCGGGTACGGAGGATGGCTCATCAACCATACATTTCTCCTCGGGGGCGGCGGATATGGACTCGTGAACAGCATTTCCGCGCCGCAGGCCGCTACACTCTATTACAGCGCCGGACAGGATTTCCGTTTCAATTTCGGGTACGGAGGACTTTTCCTCGAATACATCGGAGCGCCGGATAATTTGTTTCACTTTTCCATCTCAACTCTTATTGGTGCAGGCGGAGTCGGATACGGCTATTGGAATAACTATTCGAATTCCTTATGGGGGATAAGTTCACCCACATCGGCCTTTTTTGTCCTCGAACCCGGCGCCGGAGTTGAATTGAATATTACACCATTCTTCAGGTTGAACGCCGGAGGGAGTTACCGGCTCGTGAGAGGAAGCGACCTTGTAGGCATAACTGATTCCGAATTGTCGGACCTTTCGATTTACCTTACTTTCAAGTTCGGGAAATTCTGAAGAAGTCTTCCATTAAGCGGAATCGACCGACGAGCCTGGTCGAAGGTGATCATATTATCAAGTCAGCCATTCCGGGCGGATTCATGATCTGATGAAAGAATTTTTTCGGTCAAATCGTCATCGGCGCTCAACAGAATCGCGACAAGCGACACACCGTAGTACATGAACTCATGGACAAGGGTTCTCCCGACAAAATGTTTGCGGTCTGACGCGCCTAGAGAAATGTAGAGCGGGTTAAGATTCCCTTCCGGCGCTGCAGCCCGGAAGAGCGACGGGTTGTCATCGCGAATCCTCAATATCTTTTCGAAATCACCAGCCGCGACGGTTTCTATCAGCTGATTGTCGAGCTTCTCGCCGGGCTCAAATCTGTCAGGACCGTAGTAACCGAATCTTATAAGATCAAGCCTGTGAAGAGGCGATCCCGTTCCTATAACGGCGGCAGTACAATCGCTCTTTTCAACTGCGCTCTTAATTGCATCGCCGAAGAGGAAATGTTCTTCCGGAGACCGGCCGGTAATCGATACCGGAACAACCTTCACGTTGCTCTCAGGGAACATGAAATAAAGCGGCAGCCACGCACCGTGATCAAGTCCCCACGAGTCCGAACCGGACACGGCTATACCTTTCGACGCCGCCTCACTCTCGATCAGAGCGACAAGAGTCAGATTGTTCTTCGCATTATATGAATATTTATAAAGCTCGTCGGGAAATCCATAATAGTCCTGTATGCAGGGTATATCCTCCCGCGATTCAATTTGGAATTCACTTTTTGACAGATAGTGCGGCGAGGAGATGACAATGGTGTCGACACCCTTTTCGACGAGGGCGTGACCGAATTTGGTATACACATCGTGAATCTTTGTTCTCTCGATGAGCGAAGTCGGTGCGCCGTGAGAGAGGTATGACGTCAGAACGACATTACCCATTTTTCGCACCGATCCCGGAACCATCGATGAACTTCTTTAATTCCTCTTTTGCGTTCCGTATCAACCATCGTCCCCCGTGACCGGCCAGGATGAATTGAAAATCATACTCGAGAATTTTTCTCCCGCTCAGAATTTGCAGTTCATAATCGTATGTCCACGAGAAATCCTCGGCGACAGGTTTGCCCCCGTCGGCGGTTATATGATCACCCGTGAACATGACGCGACCCGCCGGAAAATAGAGACAAGACGAGCCGGGAGAATGACCGGGTGTATGAATTATTTCGACGCCATTCAATTTCAAGGAGTTCTGGAATGTAATGTCCGGCGATTTAACGGCATATTTCTCAGACTGATGAATAATGAGTTTCGTGCCGAATTCTCTCCTGAATAAGTCTGCATCTGCGACGTCGTCTCTGTGAGTGAGAAATACAAATTCGGGAATCCCGGTGTTTTCAATGAAGCCGATATTCTGACGAATATACTCGGGTACATCGACCATAAAAGAGTTTGACTGAGTCTTGACAAGATATGAAATTCCGCCGAAACTGTCCGGATTCGGCGGAAAAGCAAATACTCGCGGAATCAACTCTTTCGGAGGAAGAGGAGATTTTGTGTCTATCGCTCCACCGCTCCTGGTGAGTGTCCCGTAGTTCGTTTCGAAAGGATTCATGTACTCATAAAACTGTTGACGATAGCTTAACGTTCCCCAGGTGAATGGGCCTTTCGTCCAAGAGTCTCGCGCGCAGAAAAATCAGGCCGCGTCTGATTCGAGTCGCGGATAGCGGCTCACTGGCTTAGTGTTCATGTTCCTCCACCGATCGTAGCAGATTTGTATCGAGACTTCACCTGGACTCCATTCCGATTTGTTAAGTTTAATTCCATCTCTACCGAATCACAAAAACAAGTTCACTTTGGTCAATATAAGAATCGAGCATTAGAAGAGTTTGAAGATCCGATGGTGTACCACGATGTAATTAGAAGAAAGCTCTTACTTCTGCCGTCATTGTGTGAATGGGCGCACCGCCCGGTTGGCTCCTCCCGGTGTAATCGGCGTTCGCCTGGATAAACGAGCTGATCCTGTATTCGAATCCGACTTCCCAGATATAGGTCTGCCCCGGAAGAAATCCGCCCGTCAACTCGAACGGGAGATAAATGTTTTGCGGCTGGTTGCTGATCGCGACTTCATCCCTCTCGAGTTGAAATCTCAATCTTCCTTTTGTCAGGATCGAGTAGGCAATCTTCAGCAACTCGGTATTCATCGAATTGGTAAGACCCGACCGGTAATCATCCACCGATTTCGAGAGCTGGACTCTGAAGGACGATTCCACGTTTATGTCTGGACGATAAGACAATTCGGAAGAGGCAGTAGAGGAGCCGATTTCATGTGCCCTATCGGTGTAAGTGGTGCGAACGTTGTCGTCGTTGAGCGCTACATCGAGCTCCTCGTAAAACGTGTCCGTTAATTTGGTTCTCAGCCTCGCACTTTGCTCGCGTTTGAAGCCGCGCTCGGTTGAGATCGAATACTGGTTCAGCGATTTAGTCTGAAGAAACCGCAGCCGCAGTGAAAAGTCACGGTTGTTCTGTAGAACGTAAACGTCCTGTTGAAACAGCTGCGAGCCGTTAATCGTCAGACTGTCGTTGAGGAACTTAGAAAGTCGAAGAAGATAAATATCGCTGACGTTCGAGGTCTGGTTATTCTCGGCTACCTGCCACATAGTGACCGTCGAGAGCGCTCGCAGGATCGAACTGGAGATGCTGCCGTTATTGTTAACAAATCTTTCCGGCGTCAATCCGACCCTGAAATTTGTCTTCAGGTCGACTACCGGATAGAGAGTTGCTGTCGGCCTGGTTAGCAGCGTATAATCTCCGTTGAAGTTGACTTGCTGGAAGTCCAGTGGGTTTGTAATATCGACCTGCCCATTGTGGTTTCCATCGATCCATTGGTACTGTCCTTGACCCGGCAGAACCTTCCAGAAGATTTGTTCGAGCCGGGCTGCCCGCTCGGTGGTTACCTGGTAGAAGAGATTGGTCTCAAGCCCGCGGGCGAGCGGATTGTAGTTGGTTTCCCACTTTGACAACACCGATTCGTTGTCGGAGTTGCCGAGATTTCTAAAACTCTCCGTGTATGTTTTCTTCCTGTAAGTCAATGTGAGATTTGACGAGAGGTCATTCCATTCGTTGAGGCGGACAGACAACTGGTCGGTCAAGGAGTTTGACGACGGCAATAGCGAGCCGCCGATGATGCCGCTCTCCTGTCTCTCGTAGATCTCTGCATCGAAATCGAAATGGTAAATCTGGCTTAACGTTACGCTCGGGCCGTACTCGACATACTTGTAGGAATTCGACCACAGCGAATCCGTGCCGGTCCCGGCAAGTCGCCTGTCCTCCGATGAAAGTCTGAAGCCGGGCGAGAACTTACCGAAAGAGAATTTCACGTCTCCGTTTTGCCTGAACCATTTTCCGGTATTGGAGAGCGCTTCGTCTTTGCTGTCAACGATAGTCGCCTGGTAATTGACGGACGGTATCCAGGCGGAGTCGCCGCCGAGGCTGGCGAGCGCAGAATACCTCCCCGAGCTGAAATCAGTGCCGCGGGTAATTCTGCCGACGTCGCCGCCGATTGTGAGCTTCGCAGCTTTCATGGCTGGCGAGAAATCAAGATGAGCTTGATTCAACAATTCATCTTCGGGGAGAAGGGAGTCGATCCCCCACTCCCGGTTAAACTCGACGTCATTGGTGCGGTCCATCGGGTTGAAATCCCGGTTCACAAATCTGGTCAACTCGTTGAAGTTGAGTGCGCCGATGTCCGCATCTCCCAGTTGAAGTCGCTTTGGAGAGTAACCGAATCCGAATTTCATTCCGTACCCGTCGGAAGTGACTCCGGGAAGCGAAGAGAGGCGGTTGACATCAAGACTGCTCGCGGAATATTCCAGGCTTAAAGAACCTTCGCTGTTGAATCTGTAGGTGGCGGCAACGTCCGCGAGCTGCTGGAACTGCGGCATAGGGAGAATCTCTATCGGGGCATAGTCTCCCTGCCCGACGCCGACAAAGTCAAACTCGCCGAACCCGACGGACTGGTAGTCGCCTTTTCCGCTGCCGACCTCGGAGAATGCGACGCTATACACAGCGTTATCGAGATTTGCCGTATCGGTGGGTTGCACAAATCTGTAGATATAGTATGGCTTGCCGGAGATCAGGAGAGAGTCGCTCCGGTACTGCCCCTTCCCGACTCCAGTTATTGAATCTCTACCGGCGTAGCTCACTCCGCTCCTGGACGCGGCGATCCTGTTCTTTCCCGCCGTGCTCAGGAGCGCTTTATCGGAGTCCGACAGGGTCACGCCGAAAGAAGTTGTCGGATCGTCTCCCTCCTGATAATACGAGACGTCGAGCTCGAGTTTGTTGTCCGCTAGTTTCGTTGAAGCATTTCCACCGGCGAAGGTTCTCTGGAAATCTCCGTTAGAGTACTCGAAGTCGACGAAAATCCTGCTTAGGTTAGTGATTAGATGTTTCGGTGTGAATGTGAGCTGCGCGTTTGAGTAGTCAATCACGTAATCGTTCGTTTCTCCCCTGGTCATCTGGATTCCGTCAAGATAGACTTTTTCAGTTCCCGCGATGATTATTATTTCTGCGCTTCCGTCGTCCCCAACAAGCTGGTACGGCCCCTGGCTTCCGTCGATAGGAGTTACCTGCTGCGTCCGGAATTTCCCCCTGCTCACGGCGCCGCTCAGCATGACTGACGATTCGCCGTAATTCGCGACACCCATTGCTCCTTGCAGCTTTCTGTGAATTATCCCGAACTCCGTACCGGTCTGAGTCATCTCAAAATCGCCGAGCGTGCCGGAGATATGAGGGGACTTTATATTCACAAATACTTTGTCGAACTCCTGCAAAGTTTTCGTGTTCCCTTCCGGCTGGATCGGACTCGATTCGTCCGTCAACGCCGCAGTAACCTCAACATCATTCGTGAGATTGCCCGCAAGCTGCATACGGAAACCCGAATTCAGGGTGAGGTCCTGGTTCGATCCGATGGTAAATCCGCGCACGATGCTTCCGCTCTTCTGTATCCCGCCTCCGAAAAGTTCGGAAGGACTGAGGGGTGCACTCTGCTCAATATACGTTACGTTTTTTTTCGAAGTCGTGTCGTACCTGACAATTGTCGTGTGCATGCTGTATTCGGTCGGGATGTCGAAGGGAAAATTCCTGTAGCTTATGCGGATCGTAAATGCGGAATCTTTTCTTCCTGAAAAGAATATTCCCGTCTTCTTGAATCTAATTGTGCCCGCGGTATAATCCATGACGTAATCCGAATCGCGCCTGAGCGTTATGGAATCCACAACCACGCAGTCGGAATTTCTGAATATGAATTTCTGCGGAAGGCGGATGAGGGTATCCGCGGAGGAGATGTGAGCCACGATCGAGTTGGATGTCGCCTGCCCGAAACACACGCCGAGCGCGCCCCATAGCGGAGAGGTCGCAACGGCGAAAAGGAGAATAAAGAATCCGGACTTAACACGAGACATCGTATCAGTCGGGCAGGCGTCACCTTATCTTGAAGCTGGAGAACTTTTCACGATCTTCGCGAAAGAATCTGCAGTGAGGCTTGCGCCGCCGACGAGTGCCCCATCCACGTCAGGTTGCGAAAGGAGCTGTGCAGCGTTGTCCGGTTTTACACTTCCTCCGTATTGAATCGTCAATTGTGCGGCAGTGTCCTTGTCGAAAATTTTCGCGACGGTCGTTCTGATGAACGCGTGGGCGTCCTGAGCCTGTTGAGGAGTTGCGTTGCGCCCGGTCCCGATGGCCCAAATGGGCTCGTATGCAATCACGAGAGACGAAACCTGCTGGGTCGTAATGCCGTTGAGCGCTGCTTTCACCTGGCGTTCCAGCACCTTCTCGGTAACGCCGCCGTCCCGCTCGCTTAAGCTTTCTCCGACACAGAGTATAACTTTGAGATCGCCGCTCAAAGCCTTCTTCACTTTCTTTGAAACAATTTCGTCCGTCTCCCCGAAATACTGGCGGCGCTCCGAATGGCCGACAATTACGTATTGCACACCGACGGACTTCAGCATTCTCACCGAAATTTCACCGGTGTACGCGCCGTCGTTTTCGTAGTGAAGATTCTGCGCACCCAATTTGAACTTCGTGCCCTGCAGCGATTTCGCCGCGACATCAAGCGCGACAAAAGGCGGACAGATAACCGACTCCGCAGCTGCATTATAATCGTTCATCTCTTTCCTGAACGCCGAGATGAAATCTGAAGTCTCATTTAAGTCTTTGTTCATCTTCCAATTAGCAGCAATGATTTTCTTTCTCATAATTCCTCGATAGTCAAGTTAGTTAGATTAGTTTGCGATTTTTCAGATAAGAATCAATTGAGAAACAGCGGACTATCATTTCCCCCTGCGCGCCCGGCACGGAAACACGAGTCAATTCCTCATTTTCTCCAGTTTTTGCCTGAGAAGGTCGTTAAGAATCTTAGGATTCGCTTTGCCCCGTGTCTTCTTCATGATCTCGCCGACAAAAAATCCGAACAACTTATCTTTTCCACCCAGAAACCGGCGGACCTCTTCCGGATTTGACTCGAGCACCTCCTGAACTGCTTTGTCGATTGCTGATTCGTCCGACACCTGGCGCAAGCCGTTCTTCTCCACGATGGCATCGGGAGATTGTCCGGACACGACCATTTCCTCGAAGACTTCCTTCGCGATCTTTGTCGAGATTGTCCCCTCGTTGATCAGGTCGATCATGCGCGCAAGGTTTTCTGGCTGGATCGAGAACTGATGTATCTTTATGAGCCGCTCGTTGACAACGCGCAGGACATCCGTCATCACGTAATTACTCGCCTGCTTGTACGCGTCGCGCGATTTCAGCCTTAGGCTCTCGACTGCAGTTTCGTAATAGTCCGCAATCTCTTTGTCTCCGGTGAGAATCGACGCGTCATATTTCGGGAGGGAATATTCCACGATGAACCTCTCTCTTCGCGCGCTCGGAAGTTCGGGGAGGTCGGATTTCAATTTCTGCTTCCATTCTTCGCTCACGAGGATGGGGACCAAGTCGGGATCAGGAAAATATCTGTAGTCATTCGCCTCTTCCTTCGAGCGCATCGGGCGTACTTCGTTCGTGTTCGCGTCATAGAGAAGCGTTTCCTGCACGACGTGCCCGCCGGATTCAAGAAGGAGATACTGTCTTTCGATTTCGACATCGAGGGCGCGCTCAACGTTGCGAAACGAGTTCATGTTTTTTATTTCGGCCTTCGTCCCCAGTTTGGTTTCTCCCCTGTGCCGAATTGAGACATTAGCGTCACATCGAAGCGAGCCCTCTTCCATGTTACCGTCACAGATCCCGAGGTATGTCACAATCTGTTTTATCTGTTGAAGATACAGGTGAGCTTCCTCCGCATTGCTGATATCGGGTTCGCTCACGATTTCAAGCAGCGGGACCCCGCACCTGTTCAGGTCGACAAGCGTATCGACGTCCTGGTCATGGATGGATTTCCCGGCATCTTCCTCCATGTGAATTCTGACCAGTCTGATTTTCTTCCTCGTCCCGTCCGGCTTTTCTATTTCAATGGATCCGCCGGAACAGATGGGTTGTTCAAACTGTGAGATCTGGTAGCCCTTTGGAAGGTCCGGATAGAAATAATTCTTTCGGGCGAAAATTGAATACGGAGCGATCGTACTTCCTGCGGCGAGGCCCATCCTGACCGCGAACTCGACGAGTTTCTTGTTGAGAACGGGAAGGACTCCAGGCATACCGAGGCAGACCGGGCACACGTTTGAGTTCGGCGGTTTACCGAACTTCGTGGAGCAGCCGCAAAAGGTTTTTGTCTCAGTGAGCATCTGGGAATGCACTTCGAGACCGATGACCGCTTCGAATTTGTTCCAGTTCAACCTTAATTACCTTGTGCGTAATAATGAACCTTCAATTGTGAACCGCTAACTGCAAATGAAGGCTCAAAATTGGGAAATTGAAATAAGTTTCTAGTTCCTGAGTGCTGCCGCCACTTTTTCCGCGGCATCTTTTAATCCTGTGGCGACCGCGAAATTCAATCCGGAATTTTTCAAAATTTCGGCGCCCTCCTTAGCGTTTGTTCCTTCGAGCCTGACCACGACCGGAAGCGCGACCGACACGCGGTTTGCCGCCTCGATCACACCCTGCGCGACCCGGTCGCACCTGACGATGCCGCCGAAAATATTTATCAGGATCGCTTTAACGTTCTTGTCGGAAAGTATGATCCTGAATCCGCTAGAGACCGTCTCCACGTTTGCGCCGCCGCCGACGTCGAGGAAGTTAGCGGGTTCACCGCCGGTGAGTTTAATGATGTCCATTGTCGCCATTGCCAGCCCGGCGCCATTCACCATACATCCGACGTTGCCGTCGAGCTTGATGTAATTCAGATGCGACTTTGACGCTTCGACCTCGAGAGGCGATTCTTCGTCGAGATCTCTCATCTCCACGATTTCAGGATGACGGTAGAGTGCATTGTCGTCGAAATTTATCTTCGCGTCGAGCGCCATTACTGCTCCCTCTTTTGTCAGCACCAGAGGGTTTATCTCTGCAAGGCTCGCGTCCGTCTCCACGTACGCTTTATACAAACCAGTCAGGAATTTTATGCCGTTCTTGTTCGCTTCGCCCTCGAGGCCAAGCCCGAACGCGAGCTTCTTCGCCTGATAAGGCATCAGACCTAACCCGGGATCGATTGTCTCCTTCATGATTTTCTCGGGTGATTCCGCAGCAACTTTCTCTATTTCAACTCCGCCTTCTGTCGAAGCCATCAACACATCCTTCGACGATGACCTGTCGAGTACGATTCCCGCGTAAAGCTCGCGCGCGATATTAATTCCCTGCTCGATCAAAAGCCGCTTCACGACTTTTCCTTCAGGACCCGTCTGATGGGTGACCAGAGTCATCCCGAGCATTTGCTTCGCGAGCTGTTTTACCTCTTCTATACTCTTCGCGATCTTTACGCCGCCGCCTTTGCCTCTACCGCCCGCATGGATCTGTGCCTTGACAACCCAAACGCTTCCGCCTATCTCGACCGCGGCCCTGACTGCTTCATCGACACTGAATGCGACCTTTCCTTTGGGAATGGCGACATTAAATTTTTTCAGAATCTCTTTTGCCTGGTACTCGTGTATCTTCATTAAGTCACCTCAGAAGGACAAAATTGTGGTAAGTCAATATATGAAAAGGGGTTTATGAACTCAAGAAATCCGAGTTAAAGAAGGAACACAGATGAAACGGATGGGACGAATGAGCACCAATTTCATAATATTATTTCTCTTCCGTGAGAATCCGTGACCGTCCGTGATATCCGTGTGCTGCCTTTTTGCCTTACCTCTAGCACGCTGAAGACACGGAGGGGACGGATGAGCAGGGATTCTACAATATTATTTCTCTTCCGTGAGAATCCGTGGCCGTCCGTGATTCCCGTGTGCTGTCTTTTTGCCTTACCTCTAGCACGCTGAAGACACGGAGGGTACGGAAGATTAGCTCATTCCTCGATCTTTATTTCGGGGGGCACCTCTTCTTCCGTCTTCTTATCGCTAAAGAGGGGACGCTTGGTGCTAAGGGACAAGACGGCTACTAACAATACAGCGACGTCGCCCACATACAGGATGGGTTGCATTTGATAAAACGCGATCGGTCTCAATGCGTGGGCACGAAGCAGCAGAAGTATCCACACGCCCACCAGTGCCACCGAGAACACCCGCTCGAGTATTTTGAGTTTCATACAGTTTCCTCCTGGAGAAAATATAGACGGACTATCCTGTAGAATCAAACTGCAGGCTTCAGTGGTAATGGCTCGGTTGCAAATCTTGGGGCAAGCCTTGACTTCTTTTAACGGCAGAGGGCGCAACCTCCCGACATGAACATCCGATGTACATCATACGATGGGGCACGGCGCCAGATCCGCCGAGAATGCAGAGAATAAATATATTTCCCTCAGCGATTTTTGCGCTTTCGGCGCGGAGCGCCGTCCCGATATGGATTAAGTGTCACTCGGGACTCCGCGTTCTTTGCGGCCTTTGCGGTAAAACAAGCTCGGGGCTCGCCCGGAGAGATCAGTCGCCAGAATCTATTTGCCCCTTAACCTATTAACCTCTTTACCTCTTAACCTTCTTACCTTTCTTCCCTCTCCGCCGTTCTTCCGGTAGTACCCGCACACAGAACTCACCACACACTCCCTACAATGCGGATTCTTCGGTCTGCAGACCTCACGTCCGAGAATAGTCATTCCCATGCCCGCCTCCGTCCAATATTTTTGGGGGATGAATCGCATAAGCTCGGCTTCGATCTTGTCCGGCGCATTGCCACGCGCAATCCCGATTCTCGGCGCAACTCGCGCCACGTGCAGGTCGACAATCACTCCTTCAGGCTTTCCACCCGATTGGCTTATGATGACGTTTGCTGATTTTCTTCCAATCCCCGGAAGTTTCACGAGCTCTTCCATTGTCTCCGGTACATTCGAATCATCTCCGAGGATTCTGGCGATCGAAACGAGCCACTCAGATTTATGCCTGAAGTTGGTGATACCGTGGACATACGGAAAGAGATCTTCCGGAGATGCTTTGGATAACTCCTTCATCGATGGAAAGGCCGCAAAGAGTGCGGGTGCTATTTTGTTTATGAAAACGTCGGCACTTCGGGAAGAAAGAATCACGAGAACAACCAACTGGTATCTGTTTTTGAAATCGAGCGGGTGTTTCCTTCCCGAGTATTTCTGGAAAAGCGGGCGAAGGGCCCTGCCCCAATCAATGTCTTCCCGTTTCCGTCGTTGCTTCAGTTTGAAATCTCCACATCAATTTCGTAACCGAGGACTTTCGACATCCGATCGGACATTAACGACATCTGCAAATAAGTCGAGCTCAACACCTGAGCCTGCAGGCCGCATGCATCGCTTACGACTTGGGAAAGACCGGCCTTGTGCTGTCCCAGAAGGCGATGACGCCGCAGACGAAACGCCAGAACGTTCGACTCGCCGAATGTTTTGCTGGAAGACGGATTATTCCTCGCCACGAGATCCCTTTCCCATATCCAACCGCCGGATTAAACGGTCAAGATGAGACTTTGGTGATTCTATTCCTGTCTATCCAATACGCCCACGCGACGAGAAGCCACATGAAGATCCCTACAATTGCGAGCGCCTCGGTTGAAGGAGGGGGTGGACTCATAAGATCCGATGCGTAAGCAAGACCGAGAAAAAGCAAGAGTCCCCATAGCGCAAGTTTCCCTCTGAGATTTTTCGATTTTGTCGAGGCAATATAGATCCATGCACCCGCAACGAAAATAAATCCTTCGACGACGATCGTCAGAACCGTGGAGTTCCACATTCCGAGTCCCACTTTGACTTCGCTACCGGGATAGAGCGGGAGATCGGGAATGTGAGTAAGAAAATCGAGGATCCAGTGGCTAAACACAAGCAGCCCAAGAACAATTGATCCCCTCATATTTTTCCTGATCAGATAGTACGCGAAAGCGAACAGGAGCGACCATACAATAGAAGCGAGCAGGCTGTGGGAGAATGGATAGTAGGTAAAATGCAATGTGAGAAATGCGTCGTTGACGGGTGCGATCCGGACGCGCTCTATGCCCAGAAGCAGGAATACAGGCCAAAGGACATCGAGGAGTTGAGCGGCCAGAAACATTGTGCCGAGAGAGGGTCTGCTGTCAACCCTTTTTGCGGCAAACCCGACTCCGAAATGTCCAATGAACATATCCTTCTCCTTTTGTGTTCTCCTAACGACGCGACAATTTAACGAACAAAGTTTCTGGCGTCAACAATTGTCGAATTCCGGTCTTGCATCAAAAAAACACCGTTTGCCTGAAAGACCAGCATATCGCCGGTCGGCAAAATCTTGATTCTCAACAGGTGAGGTTATATTTTTTTGCTTAATGACTATAGACCCTTCGCGGATGAGTTTTCTCACAAACCAGTCTAAAGAGCTCTCAGCAGCGTCTCGCTCCATGCGAAGAACTGTCGTAATTCCCGTGCGACTCGGGAAATATTCCTACGGCCTGCGGTAGTACTAATTTGCGGCTGCCTGTCAGACCCGGAAGGGATTAAAAGCAGAGGAGAAAATGAAGTACAGTATTGAATCAATCAGGGCTGTCGATACGGACGTCGCCAGTGAGCTGGATCAGATAAAGAGCATTCTTCTCTTCACAGCTCTTACGACAATCGGCGCAAAAGTTTACATTCCACATGAGCCGGTCCCGTTTACTCTTCAGACACTTTTCGTAGTACTGTCCGGTGCATTTCTCGGGTGGCGCAACGGGATGATAAGCATGCTCCTCTATCTTCTCATCGGTGCAGCGGGGATTCCGATATTCGCCGGAGCCGGCGCAGGACTTCCGATTCTTTTTGGATCGACCGCGGGTTACCTTTTTGGTTTCGTGATCAGCGCGCTCGTCGTTGGCGTTATCATCGATTATAGTCCGTCGCTTGCATGGACGGTCATCTCCATGTTCGCGGGGTTCCTTATAATTTTCACGTGCGGCACGGTGTATTTAAATGCTGCGGTCTTTCACAACTGGCAGGTCTCAGTCACTCAGGGCTTTCTGATTTTCTCATACTGGGATTTAGTCAAGCTTGTTTCCGCTGTCGCGATATACCGCACACTCAGTCCGCGTTTCAAACAAATTCAACCGGAGGAATAATGGCATCAGAGCTTCTCGCCACAAAACCAATCGACCAAATACTCAAGGAGACGACCGACACCGAGCACGGGCTGAAACGATCCCTGGGACCGCTCAACCTCACAACTCTCGGCATTGGTGCAATCATAGGCGCAGGGATATTTGTTTTGACCGGAGCAGCGGCGGCAAAGTATGCCGGACCTGCAATCGTCCTTTCGTTCGTGCTTGCCGCAACCGCGTGCGTCTTCGCGGGTCTTTGTTACGCCGAATTTGCGTCCCTTATCCCGATTGCCGGCTCGGCTTACACTTACGGTTATGCGACCCTCGGAGAAATATTCGCGTGGATAATCGGGTGGGATTTGATACTTGAATACGCTTTCGGTGCGGCAACTGTCGCTTCCGGTTGGAGCGGATATCTGCTTAGCTTGCTCGGGGACTTTGGCATTTTTCTTCCGCCGCAATTATCCGGCGCGCACGGTGAGATGATGGTAATGTTCAATGGACACTGGGAGAGGCTTGCTCGCGTGAAAGACAGTCTCGCTTCAATGCATATAGATCCGATGACTCTTCCGCATCTTGCAGCTCAATTCAACATTCTCGCCGCAATAGGCATTATAGGTGTGACTATAATTCTCGTGATCGGAATTAAAGAGTCGGCAAATTTCAATACTACCATCGTGATTGTAAAAGTCGCGATCGTACTGGTGTTCATCGCGATTGCAGGCGCGTTTGTTATTCAGCATCCTGACACGACCATCAAAGTGAACTGGAAGCCGTTCATTCCTCCAAACGCGGGCGAGTTCGGCAAATACGGCTGGTCGGGAATTGCGAGAGCGGCAAGCGTAATTTTCTTCGCGTATATAGGCTTTGATGCTGTATCCACCGCAGCCCAGGAAGCCAAAAACCCTCAGAAAGACATGCCAATCGGCATAATGGGATCTCTGATCATCTGCACAATCCTATATATAGTCGTATCCGGGTTGCTGACGGCCATCGTCCCATATACGAGCCTGAATGTTTCCGATCCGGTCGCGATCGGGATCGACGCCACAGGTGTAAGATGGGGAAGCCTCCTGGTAAAAGTTGGCGCGATCTTCGGCCTTGCGACGGTAATGCTCGTCATGCTCCTCGGGCAGTCGCGGGTGTTTTACTCCATGTCCAATGACGGTCTTCTCCCGAAGTGGGCGAGTAAAGTTCACCCGAAGTTTCGCACACCGTGGATCTCTACGATGGTGGTAGGCGCGTTTGTGGCGATATTCGCCGCGTTAATACCGATCGATCTTCTTGGTGAACTTGTAAGTATCGGAACTCTTCTCGCTTTTGTAATTGTTAGCGCAGGCGTGTGGATCCTTCGCAGGAGGAGACCTGAAATTCCGCGGCCGTTCAAAACTCCATGGGTACCGTTCGTTCCGATAATGGGAATAGTCGTTTCGGGTCTCTTGATGCTCAGCCTTCCGATCGATACATGGATCCGGCTCGTCGTCTGGCTGATTGTGGGTCTACTGATATATTTCCTGTATGGTCGAAACCACAGCAAAGTGAGAGCAGCGCTGCATAAATCAAACTGAGGCGAGGGAGAAATTCGGAGTGATAAACTCTAAATCCGATTTTCCAAATCATAGACAAACTCAAATTCTTAAACGGTAAGATCCAAAACACCTTGCGTTTCATATTTCTGTCATTTGAATTTTGATTTTGTTTGGACTTTAGCGCTTTAGATTTAGTATTTAATCGCTGGTCTCAGTTTCCCGTTCAATTAATCACCGATGAGGCGTAATATGAGCGCGGTAGATCCTCTTCCTCAGAAGGAGTTTAAGCGCGAGCTGAAACTTCTCGACTCTACTATGATTGTGATCGGGTCGATGATCGGATCGGGGATTTTCATCGTGAGCGCCGACATCGCGAGAACGGTAGGCTCTCCCGGCTACTTGCTCCTTGTCTGGATCATCACCGGAGCCGTGACGGTGATCGGTGCGCTGAGTTATGGCGAGCTCGCCGGCATGATGCCGCATGTCGGCGGACAGTACGCTTACCTTCGCGAAGCATATAATCCTCTTACGGGATTCTTATACGGATGGACGCTCTTCCTCGTCATACAGACAGGAACGATCGCAGCTGTCGCGGTCGCATTCGCAAAGTTTACGGCCGTCCTCATTCCATGGTTCAGTGACTCGAACGTAATTCTCGCAGTCGGCTCGTTGAAGATTTCAGCCGGCCAGCTCCTCGCAATAGCGAGCATAGCGCTTCTCACGTTTATCAACGCTAACGGTATCCGACAGGGAAAAATTCTTCAGAACATTTTTACGATTACTAAAACCGCCGCGCTGATCGGACTCATCTTGCTCGGCATCTTTATCGGAAGGAACGCCGGAGCTGTCGCGCAAAATCTTGCGAACTTTTGGAGTGCATCGTGGACGCACATGGAAGGCGGAAAGATCGTTCTCATCGAATCTCTCTCCGGTCCCATGCTTCTCGCAGCAATCGGCGTCGCGATGGTGGGATCCCTCTTTTCAAGCGACGCGTGGTACGACATTACGTACGCTGCAGGAGAAGTCGTCAATCCGAAGAAGACGATTCCACTCAGTCTCCTCTTAGGTACACTGACAGTGTCAATACTTTACCTCCTCGCGAACGTTGCCTATATCTTCTCACTTCCTTTGATCGGATCATCGGAAGGTCATGGAGTACTCGCACAGGGGATCCAGTTCGCGGCGGACGACAGAGTTGGAACTGCAGCAGCAGCGATGGTATTTGGCGCTCCGGCCGCGATAATCATGGCGATCCTAATAATGATTTCGACGTTCGGCTGCAATAACGGCCTGATACTTGCCGGACCGAGAGTCTACTACGCGATGGCAAGAGACAAGGTATTCTTTAGTGGAGCCGGAAGACTTAATTCGAAGTCTGTGCCCGGTATCGCACTTGTCGTACAGGGAATCTGGGCGAGTCTTCTATGTCTGTCCGGCACGTACAGCGATCTACTCGACTACGTGATTTTCGCTGTCCTCATTTTCTTCATACTCACCATCTCCGCGATATTCGTACTCAGGAAGAAGCGGCCTGATACCGAACGGCCGTATAAAGCTTTCGGCTACCCGGTTGTACCCGGCTTGTACATTATCGTTGCCGCTGCGATTGCGGTCGATCTGCTCATTTTCAAACCGCGCTATACGTGGCCGGGTGTAATAATCGTCCTCTGCGGAATTCCTGCTTATTATCTCTGGAAGAATTTGAGGAAGAATCCTGACAGCGAGAAAAACGCTTAGCCAGTAGTCGCGATCGTATCGAGCCTGACGTTACATCAGGCCGTGCTAATCGCGTAGGCTGCCCGGTCGTTCCAACGGCGTCCTACATTTGTATTTCAAACTTCGGGAGGTCCTTCGAATGAAGATGACCGCTCAAATAAAAAACAGCTCAGGAATCCACGAGGTCAGCTTAAAGACAAACGAGAACGCGCGCGCGCTAGATGTTCCGCCGAAGTCAAACAGTTTTGGCTCGAGCGTAAACGGTGGCGAGTTTCTTTTCCTCGCGCTTGCCACGTGCTATTGCAACGACATTTACCGGGAGGCGGCAAAAAAGGGCATGAAGGTCGAAGGCGTGGAAGTAAGTGTGACCGGCGATTTCGGTGCGGAGGGCGAACCGGCGAAGAACGTTACATACGATGCCAAGGTACGCGCTCACGCGAGCGAAGAGGATATATTAGAACTGATGAAGTACACAGACACAGCGGCAGAGATACACAATACACTTCGGGCCAAAACGCAGATGTCGCCGGGTCGTTTTGAGGCGGTCTCGGTTCAATGAACCGAAGGTGGAAAGGAGATGCAGATGTCCGACAATTATCCAGGAGTCATCCCGATGGTTGCTTACGAGGACGGCCCCGCCGCGCTTGACTGGCTCGCAAGAGCATTTGGTTTCAAGGAACGAACGCGGCACTTCGCGCCGGACGGTAGAATGGACCACGGCGAGATGGACACCGGCTCGGGAGTAATAATGTTGGCCACACCGACCCGAGATTACGAAAGTCCGCGTCATCATCGCGAGCATTGCGACACGGCGAGAACGTGGGCGACAGTACCATGGATTGTCGACGGTGTTCTTGTTTATGTCGAAGACGTGGACGCGCATTACCGGCGCGCGAAACAGGAAAGCGCGAGAATACTCACCGAGCCGGAAGGTGACTTCCCCGGCCGTCGATATAGAGTTGAGGATATCGAAGGACACCGCTGGATGTTCATGGAGCGCGAAAAGAAATGAAAGTCAGCAAAAGTGATGCAAGCGAAGCGTCTTCGCGAGTAACGCGGGAACAATGGGATTAGCGACACGTGAGCGGATTGAAATTATTTCTGAGTTATCATTCTTCAGACAAAAAGATTGCAGGCGAGATCAAGACTTCCCTCAAGGAATACGGACTTGATGTCTTTCTTGCGCACGAGGACATAGAGCCTGCGGAAGAATGGCAGAGCCGTATTCTATCGGAACTGAAAAAGACAGACATATTTCTTCCTCTCCTTACCGGAAAATTCACAACTTCCAAGTGGACTGCCCAGGAATGCGGTGTTGCGGTAGCAAGCGGGACATTCATTGTGTCACTTAAAGTTGACATCGACCCTTTCGGTTTCCTGTCAAGATACCAGGCTTTCAATTTCCGGACTGAGAATATCGCCAGGTCATGCGCCGGGATTGCGAGGGTCATACACAAGAACACGAGCTTTCGGAAGCGGTTCCTCGATGGCCTGATACACTCTTTCTCGCGTTCAGACACATTCGAAGAAGCAAAAGAAAGAGCAACCCTCCTGAACGATTTTGCAGGTTACAACAGCAGGCAGGTAAACGATGTCTTCAGAGCAGCGGTGGATAATTCACAGATTCGCCGGTCATTCGGCGCCCGGAGACAACTTGACATTTTCCTTAAACGGAATAGTGGGAAAGCAGATGAGGCTTTGTTAAGGTCGTACGAGAAGACGAGGTCTTAGCGGGGATCCGGACTACCCGATGCGACTAAGAATTTTGCTCCTCGCCTTCGTTATGCCTGCGATCTCAATGGCGCAGACTGGTTCGACACAGTCCGTGCTCATTTTTGTTTCCGACACCCAGTCACCGCTCCCCTTCGAGCGTCTGTATCCCAATTACTCGGACAATGAACGCGCCACTCAGATGATCCTAGCAGATATTCTCGATGAGAAGAACGTCGAAGCAGTCATTCACGCCGGCGACATAACCGGATATGGCTCCTCAAGAAAACAATGGCTTCCTGTATTGCCTTTTCTTGACACACTTCATTCGAGAAGAATTCCTTTCGTTTCAGCAAAAGGCAACCATGATTACTATTTCCTCCCTTCTGAAGCTATGAAGTTCTTCAAGAAATATGTCCCCGAAAGTTCTTCCGATTATTCAATGCACCAGTTCGGACCCGTCGCGATAGTAATTCTCAATTCAAACTTTGACCGGCTGAAGAAAAGTGAAATTGCAGCAGAGGAATCCTGGTATTCCTACGCTCTTAAGACGTGCGAGTCTGATACGGCAATTCGATTCGTAATAAGCGTCGACCACCATCCTCCACACACAAACAGCGCCGCGGTCTCCGGCTCGAACGATGTTCGAAAATATTTTCTTCCCGCTTTTTTCAGCTCGCGCAAATCGGTACTCTTCGTCTCCGGCCACGCGCACCGGTTCGAGCATTTTCAGCTAAACGGAAAGGACTTCCTTGTCATTGGAGGAGGGGGCGGCGTGTTTCAAGACGAGAGATCAAAACCGGTTGAGAAAGATCTGTACACAGGAAGCGATCAAGGAAAATTCTTCCACTATGTCAGGTGCATTACTTCAAGCGACTCTCTCATTTTTCAGGTTATCCGAGTTATCCCGAAATCGGGTTTGACCGAGAGCGCGTACACCTTCACATTAAGGAATCAAGAGGGTTCTAATTAAAACCCGTTGGATTATTCTCCGACCGCCGCTTCGTCTACAGCCCGGAAACCATCGTGCGTTATTAATGCGATTGACCAGAAGTTTGACTCTTCCACAGGTGATGTTTAACATCATTCGTGGTAACGATTGAAGTAATTCACAACATATCAATTGTCAGTTGCGGCCGTGATCTCTGAGACCTGCAGGGAATACGGGAAGAAACCGTTTACTGTGGTGGTAGTGCACGGCGGCCCGGGTGCTGTCGGCGATATGTCTGACCTTGCGGAAAAGTTGGCGGAACGGTTCGGCATTATAGAGCCACTCCTATGCTCGGATTCCATCCAAGCACAAGTCCAGGAACTATCCTATCATATTCAGGAGAGATGCGATTACCGACCCGTTATTCTAATCGGCCACTCATGGGGAGCATGGTTGAGTTTTATATTCACCGGTAGATTTTCCAGGGAGGTGCGCAAGCTGATCCTTGTCAGCGCCGGCGCTTTCGAAAAGAAATATAGTTCCAATCTGACAAAGTTGAGATTGAGTCGCTTGTCGCAAAAGGAAAGACTTGAGACCTTAGAGCTCATGGATAGAATCGCAAATCCTGTCCCCGATCCTGAGATTTCAGGCAGCTTCAGAAGATTCGGCGAGCTGATGACCAAGGCTGATTCATTCGATCCCGAGATGGGAGTGGAAAATGTCGACTTCCGATCGAGTGTTTACAGATCCGTCTGGGCGGAAGCCGAAGTGCTGAGGGACAGCGGAACACTTCTCGAGATGGGGCGGAGAATCTCATGTCCGGTTTCAGCCATTCACGGCGACTACGATCCCCATCAAGCTGCCGGCGTCTGCGAACCGCTCTCAAAGGTGCTCCTCGATTTTAGATTCCATCTTCTGGAAAGATGCGGCCACTAACCCTGGAGAGAAAAGGAAGCCTCAAAACAATTCTATGACATCCTTGCGCGCGAGATTGAGAATTCGTAGGACTGGGATCTTAAAATGTTGAAATGGAATCCTCACGAGTATCTGAAGTTTGCGGGTGAACGGACGCGCCCCTCAGTTGACTTAGCCGCAAGGATTGAAATCGAGAATCCTCGCTCGATCATAGATATAGGCTGCGGCCCGGGGAACAGCACACAGGTCCTCCGCAGCCGCTGGCCCGCCGCGAAGATCATCGGACTCGACAGTTCAGCCGAGATGATCGCACGTGCCTCGAAAGATTTTCCCGAATCGGAATGGATCACGGCTGACGTTTCGAGCTACAGTTTTCCGACGAAACACGATATTGTATTTTCCAATGCGGCGATCCAGTGGATACCTGATCACGATGAGCTTCTTCCACGACTGATGGATGCCGTTTCGAGTGGCGGCGTATTTGCAGTACAGGTTCCTTCCGACGCTGGTTCGCCTTTGCGGCTGGCTCTTCTCGAAGTTTCGGCACGACCGGAGTGGAACCGGTTCGTGGCGGGCGCGGAGAAACTCGCCGCGTACCATGATGCAGACTATTATTACAATATCCTCGCACCGATCTCTTCGAAGTTCGATCTCTGGGAAACGACTTATTACCACTTGCTCGATTTCCATAAAGGACTCGTGGAATGGTATAAAGGCACCGGGATGAGACCATTTCTCGAAAGAATTCCTGACGAAAAGATGAAAATCGAATTTCAAAACCAAATTCTCAATGAATGCGTTAAAGCTTATCGGATCCAGGATAACGGGAAACTCCTCTACCCGTTCAAAAGGACTTTCTTTATTGCCACGAAGTAGAGGAGTTTACTCATGAATCGGGAGGAAGCGACTACATGAAACGGGTCACAGGAATCGGAGGAGTGTTTTTCAAGTGCGAGAATCCCGCTACGGTTCTCGAATGGTACAACAAGCATCTCGGAATATCACCCGTGGGAATTGGAACTGTTTTTGAGTGGCGGGAGAAAGAAGATCCGGGCAGGATTGGCCATAGCGTGCTCGCCTTTTTCGATAAGGACAATGAGTACTTCCTTCCGGGTAAAAAGGAATTCATGCTGAACTATCGGGTAGAAGAAATCGAGACGCTTATCGAGCAGCTCAGGTCCGAAGGCGTGGAGATCGCCGAAGGTATTGAGACTTACGACTACGGAAAGTTTGCCTGGATAATTGACCCGGAAGGCAATAAGATCGAGTTATGGGAGCCGAACGACATGGAGTTTCGCAAGGCCAACGGCCTGAAGGATTGAGGCCCAGACCGGAAGTCGGATGGAAAGTACCGCCGTTTAAAACGGATTTAGAGGATTATCGGCACAGCGGCCAGATAATGTGCATTGTCACATCACATAACGTCATTATTTCCTCAGGAATCAAATCGCGCTGATCGCACGTCGGAGGCACAAGAGGTTTGCTTGATATTTACTGCAGGCTTTGATATTTTTTTCACACAAACTTTCTATCAAAACCGACGGAGCTGGACACATACAGATTGCTAAGGAATTAGAAACTAGAACTCACTGAGGTATCAACTTAGCACTCTGCATGGTGGAAGGTTTCAGGAACCACATAAGCCGTATTGCGTTTCCAACGCTACTGGTTCTGGGCATCGGCTCGGGGGCGGGGTCATTTCTCGATTCATCAATCTCAAAGAGTCCCCCGAGATTAGCCGAGAATAAGTCGGGCTCGGATTTCGAGAAGAAAGCGTACGACGTTCCTGACGGAACCGGATTCGTGAGCAATGAATATCGCGACGCTTACGCGCTCCCCGTTGCATACCATCCAGAAGCGGGGCTCGATTTTCCGGCCAGGGACACAAGTATCGCTGCTCCTCGTAACACCACGAGACAGAGCACGCATCCTGACACATCGGTTTCGAAACCAGCCGGTCGGCAAGCGATCCAGCAGGCCTCACCCGATACTACTTCTCGCCTGCCGGTCGGTCGCTCTAACCTCGACTCGCTATCGGCGCATTTCAGAACCGACACGCTGGCGGCGAGAACCGACACGACTTCCCTAGATTCACTAAAGCTTTCGGTATGGCTCTCAACGATAAGACGCGATCATCCCCAGGCGAATACCTTTGAGGGTTACCATTATCCGCTTTTTCTCTATTCCAACATCATTCAGCATACCGCCACTTTTGACAGCAGCGGCGAATACGCGGAAGTACGACAGACCCTCCTAGGCAAAGACATCAGGATGCCGATCGACGTGCCACTCGATGAGTACGTCAAACTCGAAGAGAATCAATTCATCAAAAGGAATTGGGAAGATCTCGCGCATGCTTATACTGCTAAGACCTCCGACCAGCTCGGTTCTCTCATGGCCGGTATGACAAATATAGATATTCCCATTCCGCCCAACCCGGTCCTGAGCATTTTTGGTCCCCCCAGGATCAACCTCAAGATTTCAGGCGCTGTAGACATACACGGGGCTTGGCGGAATCAAAAGACAAACACACAGACGTTGTCTGCGCTCGGCAATGTGACGAACCAGCCCGACTTCAAGCAGGACGTGCAGATCAACGTCGACGGCACGGTTGGCGACAAGCTCGCGATCGGTGCGAACTGGGACACACAAAATCAATTCGATTATGAGAACCAGCTGCACATAAAGTACACAGGTTACGACGACGAAATTGTAAAAAGCGTAGAGGCCGGGAACGTTTCGATGAGCACAAACTCTTCATTCATCGGGAGCAGCCAGGCACTATTCGGCATTAAGTCTCAAATGCAATTCGGGCCAATGACACTGACGGCGCTCGCGAGCCAGCAGAAAGCGCAGGGAAAGACTTTAACTGTTAGTGGCGGGTCGCAAGCACAGACGTTCACTCTTCACGCGTATGATTTTGCTCAGAACCATTTCTTCCTCGACACAATTTACATTCACGGCACGGCGCCCAATACCGGATATGAAAACCACTACACACTACCCGGACAGCCTTTCGACCAAAACCTCTACGTCACGGAATATGAAGTGTGGATTCAGATTCCGACCCAGCAGCCCGGCAATACCGATTTGAGAGATGGAGTGGCGGTTATGGATCTTCCTCCCATAACCAACTACAGCCTTTACGATTCTCTCCGCAGAGCGCTGACGATCACGCAGGTCAACGGATCCATTGAGGCCGGAAAATTCATAAAGCTTCTTTCCAACCAGTTTTTGATCGACCCTCAAACCGGTGTTCTCACTCTACTCACGTCGGTGCAACCAGGTCAGGCAGTAGCTGTTGCATACAAGAGGCAGAACGGCGATGTTTTTGGAACATTTACTTACCTCGATTCAAGCTCCACGAAACCGCAGCGACTGGTACTGAAACTGGTGAAGCCAGGATACCCACAGTCAACTTTCAAGGAAGCGTGGGAGATGCAGCTCAGGAATATTTATCCTACCGGCGGCCTCAATCTGTCACCGACGTCGCTTGAAAAAGTCCAGATCAACTACATGGCTGCAGGTCAGACCGGCCAGACTACCGTCACTGGCAATACTCTGAACCTGCTGCAGATATTCGGAGTAGACAAGACCGGTCAAGGTGGTACAGGCGGACCGGATGGCAACTTCGACATAAATTCAGGCATTGATATCGATCTTACGTCCGGTGAAATAATCTTCCCTTTCCTTCGGCCTTTCGATGAGGCGTTCAGACAAAGTGGTGACCTTGCAATACCAGGTGGCGACACGCTGGCTTATACTTCGATCTACGATACGACCCTTGAGGTGGCCCAGAACGACGGTGTCCACGATAAGTTTACAATTACCGGACAGTACACCAGTTCGGTTTCCTCGCATTACACTCTCGGATTCAATCTTGTGCAGGGCAGTGTTAAAGTCCTTTTGAACGGCAACGCTCTCACCCCCGACCAGGATTACACGGTAGATTATATAACCGGAGATGTAAATATAAAGAACCAAGGCGCACTCCAACCCGGTGCCAACGTGCAGATCCAATATGAAACAAACGACATTTTCCAGATCGCGTCGAAATCGCTCGTCGGTTTGCGGGGCGATCTGAAGATAAACGACCAGACCAACCTCGGCCTGACATTGATGAATTTCTCACAGCAATCGCCGAACGACAAAGTGAGACTCGGCGAGGAGCCGATGAGCAATACAATCATGGGCGCCGACGCTGGAACTACGATAGACATGCCGTTCGTTACGAAAGCGCTCGACGCACTTCCGCTTATACAGACCGCTGCTCCGTCAAGACTCACGCTCCACGGAGAGGCCGCCTATATGCTCCCCAATCCTAACACTCGCACCAGCGTGATTGCCTCCGACAATGGTCAGGGAATTGCATACATAGACGATTTCGAAGGAGCGAAGAGGATAATATCTCTGCCGATATCGTATTCCAGCTGGACCCTTGCAAGTCCGCCTACAGCTTCCCCGCTCGATTCCCTTTTTCCCGGAATACCCGACTCGGTCAAGAATGACTACAGAACATGGACATACTGGTACAACGTAACACCTGCCGACGTTTACGCTAAGGACATTTGGCCCCAGAAGAATCTTCCCGCCGATCAGCAATTCCAGACTGTAATGAACGTTTCTATTGACGACACTGTCAGAGGCCAGTACAACCGGGCTGTCAATCTGGATGCGACAATGAGGAAAGACCGGACTCTCGATTGGGGCGGCATGATGACGCTGCTCTCAGGTAACGCGACAAATCTTACGACTCAGAATATCAACTACATTGAGATATGGATGCAGATTAACAGCGCCCCGGGAAACGGAACTATGTACATCGATCTGGGACAGGTCAGTGAAGACATAATTGGAGACCATGTGCTTCACACTGAAGACGCCACGGGCAATCAAACACTTCAGAGCGGGTTTGATTTGGGAATCGATCTTCAAAAAGACAACCAGGAGGAACAGAACTATCCGTGGATCACTGACCGTCCGATCACGCTTCCCGACGGGACTATTACGAATGATCCCGAAGGTGATGACTATTACTTTTATCTTAAAAGTCCTCCAGAAAACTCTGACTTCACCCATGTAAACGGAACAGAAGGAAACAGCGTCAACGAGGCAGGAAAATTCCCAGACACGGAAGACTTGAACCATAATGGCCAGCTCGATGTCGCAAACAACTACTACAGGTATGCGGTCAGGCTTGACACGACGAAGAACCAGTTTATTGCGGGAGGCGGATCAAAAGGATGGTACCAGTATATCATTCCGTTGCAAGACTATCAGAAAATCGTCGGGAGCCCGAGTTTGGATCTTGTCCAATTCATCCGCGTTTGGTTTTCGGGAATGACAGGACCGATGAAGATCAGGATTGCAGAGATGAACTTTATCGGAAATTACTGGAGGACTCCGGACCAGAATGATACGACCATGCAGGCGTCAGTCGTCAATGTGTTCGACAATCCGGGATACACCCCTCCCGCTCCGGGACTTCAACCGGTGGACCATTCCAATCCGACACAGAACGTGCTTCTTAATGAGCAATCGCTCTCGCTTGTCTTGAACGGTCTGAAGGATGGCGACAACCGGTACGTTTACAAGACTTTTCCGCAGGCGCTCGACATGTTCAACTACCACACGATGAAGTTCTTCGTACACGGAGACCCGAAATTTAATTATATCGATTCTACAAATTACGACGCGGATGTATATGTAAGGTTCGGAGGGGACTCGCTGAATTTCTACGAGTACAGGCAGCCGGTCAGGAAGGGCTGGCAGGATATCAGCATCGATTTCGCCAAACTCACCGCAAAGAAACAGACCCGGGACACAGTCACCGCGGTTCTTGCACATTCGCCTGCTGAAAACGGCATAGTCGGGTCGACATACTGGCTCCAGGGAAATCCATCGCTGCAGAGCATCTCTTATTTTCAAATTGGAATTGAAAATCCGAGGAATTCCGGCACGACATCTCCGCTCTACGGCGCAGTCTGGATCGACGAGCTGCGCCTTACAAACGTGGACAACACACCCGGCGGAGCGTACCGGTTCGATTCGAATATTCTTTTCGCCGACGTCGGTAGTTTGAGTTTCAATTACTCGAAGACCGACCCGTATTTCCATTCGCTCACGAACCAGTTCGGTTCCAGGAACACCACAAGCAACTGGGGGATCAGCGGCTCGTTCAGTCTTGAAAGACTGCTTCCGCGCGAATGGGTCGGCACGTCGATACCTTTCACGTACACGCACAACGAGAACTTCTCGAATCCGCTGTACCTGCCGAACAGCGATATACTTGTCAGCGCTGCAGTCGCGCAGCGCGCCGATTATCTCGTGACGCAGAAAGGATACTCCAGAAGCGCAGCAGCGGCAGCAGCCGACAGTCTCCTCGTCAGCTCACAGGCCCTCACAGTAAACGATTCCTGGGCGATTCCAGGAATGAAGATCGCCTTCCCAAGTTCAAAGTGGTACGTGAAAGATATTCTCGACGCTCTCACTTTCGGATTCAACTGGAACGGATCCAATTACCGCGACCCGCAAAGAAAAAGCGGGAACAGCTGGGCATGGAATTTTAACAGCGGATATTCGGTCTCACTCGATCCGCTTGCGTATTTCACGCCGTTCCCGTCGAAGACACTCAACAAAGGAACACCATCATCAGATTTCCAGATCAGGTATCTCCCCAACACTATCAACTTCTCCATGTCCGCGAGCAGGAGTCTCACGACCGAACAGTACTGGGTTCAGTCGGCTGAGAGAATCTCGCCTAACTTTACAGCTCAGAGGTCCGGCGGAATCAACTGGCGGCTGACGAACAACGGGCTACTGAACCCGACATTCGATTACAGGTTCAACGTCGGGAGTTCTCTTCTCTATGCCGACGCCGACACCTTGAATCATCCGTACAGAAATTCTTACGTGTTCAGACAGATTTTCCTGAATAATGGGCTGATAAACTTTGGCCAGGACAACAATTTCAGCGAAAGCTTTTCCATAGCGACACAGCCAAAACTCCCGTTCGACATGGGGAAATATTTCGATCTACAGAGCGGATACAGCTCGCAATACCAGTGGATTTATTCCCCTCAACAGGGCGCCCTCGGCAGAGGAGCTGGCGTGAACTCGTCGCTTCAACTGGGGACGTCCGTGAGACTGAAAATGTTGTCGGACTCGTGGTTCGGGGGCGAAACTGCGGCGACGCAGCAGCAGCCAACCCAGCCGGCGCCCCAGCAGCCGCAACAGCCACAACAGCCTACAAGACGCGGACATGGACGCGAAGAATTTTCAAGCGTGGATACCACTACTTCCACATCAGGGAAGGGCGGAGGCATCGGAGGAATACTCAACGTCATAATAAAAGAACCGTTCCTGAATTTCGATAACATATCCATAAACTTCTCATCGGCGAATTCATCGCAGAATGGCGGGCTGCCGAGTCTCCGGCCGGGCATGGGCAATTTCTTCAGGTTCCCTTTCATACAGGAAAGCACACCCGAGCTCGGACCTTCCCAACTGTACCAGCTTGGTCTCATATCCGACCCGTACGGTAAACTGAACCTCATCAGGACAAAAGGTTTCCCGTTCTTCGTGTTCGACATGACACCGGGGAGAAGATTGCATCAAAACGGAATAAGTATCACAGACAACTTCTCCAATAATAACAACGTCGACCTGAAGACCTCACGGGATTTGTGGAAAGGCGCAAGGATCGACCTGTCATGGCACCTGGCATGGACATATACGAGAAACACAGTTTATGTCACCGACTCGCTCGGGAACCTCACTCCCCAGTCCGTAATGGTCACCGGCCAGGTCACACGCAGCTTCTTGACGATTCCGCCGGTCCTTATATTCTCTTCCTTCAAGAGCGGTATTGGACAGGTTGCCACGATCTACAAGAACTTGCTGGCGGATCCGACCGACACTCGCACTGGCGATCAGAAATTATCTCAGGCATTCGTCCAGGGATTCGAGACGCTGCCGATACTGGACAAGATCTTCGGATCATACATGCCGCGTGTGAATTATGCTTTTCACTGGGACGGTCTCGAACAGCTTCCGCTTTTCAGCAATTTCGCCTCGCGCGTCAGTATCGATCACTCATACCAATCGACCTACTCACAGAACTGGCACAGTACTTCGGGCACTCAAGTGACCGACGCCCAAACGCTCTCATACGGTTTCCAGCCGCTCCTTGGTCTGAATATCGCGTACAAAATTTTCGGAGACGCCTCAGTGACGAGCTCGATACTGTACAACACCAGCACGCAATTCAACCTCAGCCCGTCGGCGCAAACGATCGCGCAGTCAAATACCAGCCAGCTAACGATCACTGCGGACTATTCCAAGAGAGGAATGTCTATTCCCCTTTTCGGTTTAAATCTCCAAAACGATATTGACATAAGCGTGAGTATCTCAAGCTCGCTGACGAACCGCTCGTCGTACAATTCTGATAATATCGGTTCCGGCGGTACGCCGATCGACGGCACCAACCAGACTACCATCGAGATAAGATTCAAGTACGCCATAAGCCAGAGGGTTACGGCCGCGGTGTTTTACACGAACACCAAAACAACTCCGACGGTACCTGCATCGCCGATACCCGGCACGACGACAAACGAAGCGGGCGTCGATGTCCACGTTTCAATCGCGGGATAAACGGATGACCGATCACCAACGGTTCATGTCACTTGCTCTCGAAGAGGCGGAACGCGCGCTCGAAAGAAACGAAGTTCCGGTCGGCGCAGTAATCGTCCGCAACGGTGTTGTGATTGCGCGAGGGCACAACCAGGTTGAGCAGCTCCAGGACCCCACCGCTCACGCTGAGATCATTGCCATCGGCGCGGCAGCGAATTACCTCGGCAGCTGGAGACTCAAAGGCTGCACCCTGTACGTCACGCTCGAACCCTGCCCGATGTGCGCCGGCGCGATCGTACTTTCTAGGATCGACCGGCTTGTCTTCGGCGCGCACGATCCGAAAATGGGAGCATGCTCGACACTTTTCAACATCGTCCAGGATCAACGACTCAACCACCGTGTCGAATTGATCGAAGGTGTGAGCGACGAAGAATCGAGATCACTTCTCCGAACGTTTTTCGAAAAGCAGAGATCGCCCGGCAGTAATTAGCTGTAACTTCTTCATCGTGTCCCTTGTCCGGTTCGATCGGGTTTTTTTCTTATCAAAAAATATTTCTCTAAATTCAAATGATTCGATGAACCAACTCATCCGCTAACGAGGACGAAAAATGATCTTGAAAACTCGGGATTCCAGTATCGCATACGAGACGTACGGTTCTAATAAAACCAAAGCGGTCACATTCATCCACGGATTTCCCTTCAGCAAATCGATGTGGGACGAACAGGCTGCTCTCCTCTCGGGTGATCACTTCGTCCTGACATTCGACGTGCGCGGGCACGGCGGGAGCGAAGTCGGGAACGGGCAATATCTCATCGAGTTTTTCGTCGACGACCTGATACGTTTGTTGGACCATTTGCAGATAAAAAAGACGATTCTGTGCGGGCTCTCGATGGGTGGATATGTTGCTCTTCGCGCGGTCGATCGTGAGCCGTCAAGATTTTCCGGGCTCGTACTCTCCGACACCAAAGCAACTCCCGACACAAACGCAGCGAAGCTGAATCGCGTCAACCAGATAAGAACAATTCTAAGCGGGAACAAATCTCAATTTGCCGAGGAACAGGTAAAAGCTCTCTTCGCCCCGGAGAGCATCGAGAACAAGAAGAGTGAAGTGAAGAAAATCAGAACGACGATACTCTCGACGGACGAAAATGGATTGGTGGGAGCACTCATCGCGCTAGCATCAAGAATGGATATGACGGAGAATCTCGGAAAGATTTCCGTACCGACATTGATACTTGTCGGCGAAAAGGACAAAGTGACTCCGCCGTCGGATGCGGAATTTATGCGTTCAAGAATTCCAAACTCCAAGCTCATGGTGATTCACGGAGCTGGCCATATCTCGAATATGGAGAATTCCCCCGGGTTCAACTCAGCTCTGGTAGACTTCCTTTCGGAAAACAACCTCTAGGCTGCATTTAAGTCACGATTCGCGCCCCCGGTACCGCTGAATCTGGATCCCATTTTCTACTGAACCCATTCATCTCTTCCCCGATACACTTATGAACTGATTACACTATTACCCCTTCAGCTCTTTCCCGTTTTTTCCTTTACAATTTTTTTTCGATTAGTCTCATCCCTCAGTACGGATTGTTGATGAACAAGTAGAAGAATATGGACACGCACACGTACTGCACTATCCGCGACATCCTGAGATCATTGTGTTTCAAATTGTTCCATACGACCGCCGCGATATACATGATGACAGAAAGCGCGACGAATATTCCGAGACATTCGAGATAGCCAAGCGTCGGACCGATCCTCGCGACGAGAGATGGCACCTTCACGCTGGAACCGTAGACCACAAGGAGATGCGCAGTGTAGACGAGGAAAGACTCTCGCCCAAAAAGTTTCATCGGAGAGAGATCTGACCTGCGTGACTGTTCGTGGATAGTGATTCCATAGAGAATCAAAAGGAGGATCCCGAACCGAAGGAGAAACCACGAAGGCGAGTAGTCCACGAAATGATATGTGTGAAGAATTTGCGTTTCGACAATCGTAAAGACGAGACCGACGGCCGCGATTACTATTCCGGTCCGCACCACCCTCTTCAGCGCGTCCCTTCCGATTTTCCCGGTCGACATTGCATCTATATGTTTTATTAAAAATTGCGACGCGATTGTCCCTCCGATGAGGAAACTCGACCATGGAAAGAGCGGGAAGAGGGATCCGTGCATTCTGTTGAAGTACTGCGCGAGCCAAACCGGGAACACGTTCAAGAAGTCGATCCCGCCAGCGACCGGCGCGATCAGCACGAAAAAAACGAAAAGGATGTACATTGTAAAATTGAATTTCCTGTCGTCCTTTATGAGGACGCGCAGTATGTGAAGGAGGAAGAGTGTGGCCGCGATACACTGGAGTATGTCAACCGCCGAGAAGGACACCAGGTCTGTTGGAGTGCTTTCATGAACTGTTTTGCGGAGAGAAAAGTAAGGTACGTGGAGGAGGTAGCCGGTTATCCAGATAAACATGAGGCGCTTCAGATGTCTCACCAGCTCGACGGAAAATTTCCGGTACGAGTCTCCCTTCCTGGTGAGTGCCAGGGTAAATGAAAATCCGGCGACGAAAAGGAATGACGGCGCCACGAAGCCGTTCATGAAGTCGATTGCCTTGAAGGGGAAATATTCTCTGAGGGGAACAAGGAGGAGCGCGTTAAGGACGTGAGTTTCGATCATGAACAGCGTCGCAAGCCCCCTGAACTGGTCGACAAAACCCAGTCTGCGCGCGGCCATTACCCGAAGAACGCCTCCTTATCGTAGCGGCGCCCGAGCTCATCCATGCTGTCACCTCCGAATTTCTCAAGCACGGCATTCGCCAGGACAGGTGCAATCACGTTCTCCACCACGACCCCCGCGGCAGGAACCGCACAAAAGTCCGAGCGTTCCCTCCGAGCTTCCACAGTTTTCATTTCGGATAAGTCTACACTTTTCAGCGGTTTCATTAACGTTGAGATCGGTTTCATGGCGGCACGAACCCACAGCGGCTGACCGTTCGTGACTCCACCTTCAAGTCCACCCGCCCTGTTGGTGGGTCGCACGATCTTCTTAGACTTCAGGAGTATCTCGTCATGAACTTCCGAGCCGAATTTCGCAGCGTTCCTGAAGCCCTCGCCGATCTCAACTCCTTTGATCGCGTGAACGGACATGACCGCCTGGGCAAGCTGGCCGTCGAGCTTCCTGTCGAACTCGACGTAGCTCCCTAATCCGATCGGAAGGCCAGAAACGTACGCTTCCACAACACCGCCGAGCGTGTCGCCCAGTTTCTTGGCGCGCTTTATCTGCTGTACCATCTTGTCAGCGAGTCCATTATCGAGACATCTCACTTCGGATTTGTCCGACTCATCCGCAATTTCCTCGGCACCGTGTTTTTTCGCAATCAAATTCCGGATGATCGCATCGACATCTTCCCTGTTCTTGTAGCCTGCAGATCCGATTGAAAACACGTGCCCGCCGATTCTTATTCCAATTTCCTGAAGGAGTCGTCTCGCAATCGTGCTCAATGCGACTCGCATCGCCGTCTCGCGCGCGCTCGACCGCTCGATTACATTTCTTATGTCGCCGTGCGCATACTTGAATTTCCCGACAAGATCAGCATGACCCGGACGAGGTATGACGACCTTTTCGATATCTTTAGCTATCGCCTCGGCCGACATTTTCTCTCCCCAGTTCTGGAAATCGCGGTTCCAGAGAACGAGAGAGATAGGCGAGCCGAGTGTCCTGCCGTGTCTCACGCCGGTCAGTATTTCCACTTTGTCGGTTTCAATTTTCATCCTACCGCCGCGGCCGTATCCTTGCTGGCGGCGGTGAAGCTGCTTGTTTATATAGTCGGCCGTCAATTCGAGATTTGATGGTACGCCCTCGATAATCCCGACGAGCGCCCTTCCGTGCGATTCACCTGCGGTAAGTAGTCTCAACATGATGAAATCAATATAAGAAAATTGTCATTGGAGTAGAAAGCGGCGCGAGGCAGATTGCCGGCGTTGAAGAGTGTGGTAGTTAATGGTCGCGATCGAAAAGGCCGGCTCGCTTTACTGCTGACGCGAAGAGTTGTTCGCAAGCCGGATTTCAGCCCTCGGTCGGGACTTCAACTACAGGCACGTCCCAATGAGCTTCAAGGATTTCGAACCGACGTTTTTCTTCTTCGTAAAACTTCGTCTGATCGGGAAAAAGTCGGCGTGCAAGATCAGGTTCGCTGAATCCGTCATTCGTCGTCTGAATGTTCTTCCAAACTATCGTCACGCGGAAATCCCAGCGAGCGTCCTCCGTCGCGTGGAAACGAGGCCTTGCGATAGTCAGCTCCACTATTCTTCCCATCTCGATTTCTTTTTTCATAACGGGAAGGTGATTCTTCCTGTAAAGGCGCAGAAACTCATCGGCGTGCCCCCAACGAACTTTGTAATAATACTCGACCGTGTACGGTTTATCGCCTGTAGAAGCTACGACTTTTCTCTTCGAAACTTTGGCCATGACTGGGTCCTTTGCTGGATTCATTAATCTTCGTCCGAACAGAAATTACTTCCCATCAATTTATTTCACTACCTGCTGAACAGCAAACTTTCGTCAGTTCAGACCGTCTGTTAAACTACCGCTCTGTGTCGCGAGTCAAAAGAATTGATGTACTCATGAAGAATGTTTTGCTGCTGTCAGTCCTATTATCGATGATATTCTGCTTTCAGGAAGCGCGGAGTCAAGGTGTTACCGTCAAGGGAAAAGTCATTGACGAGAATGCCGCTTCTCTTCCGGGGGCCCTTGTGCGACTCGTGGACAGGTCCGACTCATCGAGATTTTTTATTGCCATAACTGACCTCGAAGGCAATTTCGCCCTGTTGCACATCCCCCCGCACACTTACCGGCTCGACGCAAGCGCGGTGGGAAGGAGAACGACATCGGTTCCGGTGACCGTGGAGAACCGAAATCTCGATGTCGGTCGGATCTCCATGGGTGAAGCAGTCATACCGATGAGAGGAGTGACGGTAGAAGGACGAGTCCCCCCGGCCGTGCAAAATGGCGACACGACCGAGTACGTCGCGGCGGGGGTAAAAATCAACCGCGATGCAACCGCCGAAGATCTGTTGAGCAAGCTTCCGGGTGTTATCGTGTCCAACGGGACAATCACTGCAGGCGGAGAGACGGTTCAGCGCGTGCTGGTCGATGGAAGACCGTTTTTCGGTGATGACCCGACAGTCGCCGTTCGCACTCTCCCCGCCGAAGTGATCGACCGGATCCAGGTGTTCGACCAGATGAGCGATCAGGCGCAGTTCACCGGGTTCGACGACGGACAATCCGTGAAGGCGATTAACATTATAACGAGACGAAACAGACAGGGGATGAATTTCGGAAAGTTGACTGCAGGATACGGCGACAACCAGAGGTATGACGCAGCAGGAAATGTAAACTTCTTCGACGGAAACAGCCGCCTTTCATTTCTAGGCTCATCGAACAATGTTAACCAGCAGGACTTTTCTACGCAGGATATTCTCGGTGTAATCTCGAACCGCAGTGTGGCGTTCACGCCCGGGAGCGGAGGATTCAGAGGGGGCGGACAACGGCGTGCGAACCCGTTCGGACGTTCCGGCGCAATAAGTTCCAACAATCAGTTCGTGGGCCAGCAGCAAGGGATCAACAATACGAGCATGGCCGGAACGAACGCTTCCGACAGTCTGTCCGACAATCTTTTCGCTCAGGGAAGCTACTTCTTCAACCGGGTCGGGAACCAGAATAACCAGCTCGATCATCGGCAGTATCTTCTCGGAGGTGACTCGACAAGTCTGTACGACCAGAACTCCAACGCGGCGAGCACGAATTACAACAATAGGTTAAGCGGCCGCATCGATTATGCCGCCGACGAATCGAACAAGCTTACGGTCCTCCCTGTCATTTATTTCCAGTCGAACCGCGCGGACAATCTTCTCAACGCAGTGACAACACAGAACGCATCGGGCTCACAGTCCCTGACAAATTCCGGCGGATTGAACGACGGATATAACATAACGGGTCACGTCGTTTACAGACACGCGTTCGATTTACCCGGGAGGACACTCTCGATAGACGTCGGCGGCGGCGCGAACAAGAAGATGACGAACGGAAATCTGTCGGCGGCGAACGACTACTCCGGGACGAACTCTCCGCCGGACGATTCGCTGAATCAGGTTTCAAATTACAATTCGGACGTAAAGACTGTGAGCGCGAACCTGATCTATACCCAGGCGACAGACGTAAACGCGATGTTCGAGCTGATCTACAACCCTTCTTTTACACGCAACTCGGCAGACAAGAGTACATATGACTTTAATCCGGGAACAGATTCATACTCGTCATTCGACGCACCTCTTTCAAATTCTTACTATGACGATTACATGACGCAGCGGGTGGGAATCGGCTACAGGTGGAGGGGAACCGGCACAAATTTCATGGGAAACCTGTCGTACCAGTATGCCGATCTAACAGGCGATGGAAGCGCGTTCACGAATTCCAGGATTACACGAAGCTTCGGTGACTTTCTCCCAAGCGCGCTGTTCATGTACACGACGCCCGAACACAGAACTCTGAGGATATTCTACAGGACTTATACTGTCGCACCGGCGGTAACACAGCTACAGCAAGTCGTGGACAATTCAAATCCGCTCCTTCTTTCGACAGGAAATCCCAACCTTGTCCAGTCATATACACACTCGCTTCTCGCGCGATACGCAATCACGACTCCGGGCAGAGCTTCAAGCATGTTCCTGTTCCTCATTGCGAATTACACGAACGCTTACGTCGCTGACGCAACTGTCATCCCGTCACGCGACACGGTTCTTTCCAACGGGACTTCACTAACACCCGGCACCCAGTTAACCTATCCGGTT
The DNA here is from genome assembly GCA_036567965.1 of Candidatus Kryptoniota bacterium. Taxonomy (NCBI): domain Bacteria; kingdom Pseudomonadati; phylum Candidatus Kryptoniota; species Candidatus Kryptoniota bacterium. Next base: position 347,892 of record DATCTN010000031.1, on the reverse strand, counting down.
AATCTTGACGGTTATTGGAATGTAAGATCCTTCTTCACCTACGGTTTACCATTCGATCTGATAAGCAGCGCACTCAACCTGAACGCGGGCCTGACATTTACTCGGACGCCCGGACAATTGAATGACGTCGTCAGCAAAACAAACTCTATCGGACCCACTGCCGGGTTCGTAATCGGAAGCAACATCAGTCAGAATTTCGATTTCACGATTTCATACATGGGGAGTTATAATTTCGCACGCAATTCGATTCAGCCCATCTCAAACAGCAATTACTATTCGCACACTGCTTCTGTGAAGTGGGTGTGGGAATTCTGGAGCGGCATAGTCCTCGACAACCAGTTGAGCAACGCTCTGACAAATGGCCTCTCGGCTGGATACGACCAAAACATAATACTCTGGAATCTCGGTGTGGCGAAAAAATTCTTCGCCAATGAAAGCGGGGAGCTGAGGATCGCGGTCAACGACCTCCTCGGGGAGAACAAGAGCGTGAACAGGTCCATCACCGACACTTACATTGACGACACGCGCAACGAAGTGCTGACGCGGTATGTCCTGGTCAGTTTCTCCTACACACTCAGGTGAATTAGATCGGGGCATTTAACTTGATAGGATGCACATGCCCCTTCCGAACCGGCGTTCAATTCTTTATTTCAAATATGACCGTGACTTCACTGGTGACGGAAATTGTCTGCGCGAAGATACCGGATCCGCTGCTCTCGTCGACTTGCGGGAGTTCCCCGGACAAAGTCACTACCGACGAAGGGTTAAACGGGCTGGAGACGTTGTAATCAATCGGAACATACCCAAATCTTCGGACTTGTTGGGCTTGAGGCTGAATCACTCTTGTAGGCTTAGTTTCTTCGATAGAAAGCACGCGACCCAAAGTGACTCCCAGTGCGCCGGTAATATCCTGGGCTTTTTCCTTCGCTTTAAGCGTGGCGGCTATCCTGGCTTTCCTTCTCATACCCAACTCGTCCTTCAACCCGAAAGAAACATTCGATACGTTTGATATTTCACCCTCACTCAAAGCAAACAGGACGGACTCGACCATTCCGATGCTGTCGACAGTGACGAGAGTAGTGAGTACCGCCTGGTAATCGCGCTTCGAAGACCAGAAAGATTTGTCCCCGTAGTTTTCGCCGCTGTAGAACTGAGATGTCGCAATCTTGCTTGATGGAACACCAAGTTTGAGGAGCTTGTCGGTCACTGCTTTTACTTTCGCATTTGCGTCCTCGACAGCAAGACGAAGAGTCTCGCCCACGCCCTTCACCGAGAATGTGAAAGACGCCTGGTCGGCGACCTCCTTCAACTCAACCGCTCCGAGAACTGAGATCTGATTCTCCTTGAGTTGTGATTCCTGCGCGTAAGACGAGAGAGCTAGAGACATAAACAAAAGTATCGACACACAGCCCCGTGACATTGAATGATTCTCCTTTCCAGTTTGACATGTGATGTGAATTTAAATTGACAACCTTTAAAAGAGGGTCAACCCGTCAGCCTTCTAAAAAGCTTCTCATTCCTTTCAGCATCATTTCCCAGTTACTCTCCGAATGCTTTCGGGCTTCATCCGTGGGATTATTGGCCTGAGAGAGCGATAACCGCACGCCGCCCGCAGCAGGAGACAATTCAACGGTAACCGTATGATAGTTCTCAGGCACATCTGGGACACCCGAGAGCGGACTGAAATGAGTATACTCGATGAGTCGCTCAGGCTCTATCCTCAAGATGATTCCCCTGTCCTCGTAAGATTTTCCCTGCCATTCGCCTTTCCACACTATCGGACTTCCCTGCTTCCAATCTGAAACGACATCCGTTCCGAACATGTATTGCTTGATGAGTTTTGGATTCACGAGCGCGTCCCACACCCTCGAGATCGGAACATTTATGGTGATCGATTTTTTCGCCACGAAATCTTTGCTCATATGCTCCTCTTAATTGAATACTCATGTGGTCACCTGCAACGAGAAGCTTACTTCTCCCGAAAATAGATCGCAGGAGACAGTTGCTGACGATCCGGTTCAGCATCTGTTGAATTGTAAATGACACAAATATCTTTATCAATGATCTTAACTGTGGTATCGATGATGATGCGGGTTGCTGCTGGGGTTGGGAAATGGAAATACGGGGACTACTTCCCGGATAAGATCCCCCTTACTCTCATCCACTTCACACACAGGTCTCCCCAGCTGACAACTTCACCGCGGTCTTCCTCCAGCCCGAACCCGTGCCCACCTTGCTCATATATGTGCATCTCGCAAGGCACTCCGCCCGCGTGGAGAGCTTCAAAGAAATCGATGCTCTGCTGCACCGGCACCGTCTGATCGTCTCCGGCGTGTGCGATAAATGTGGGAGGCGTATTTGCGTTGACCAGCTTGTAAAACTGGACGAACCCATCTTTCTTCCCCGTATCGCCTGCCGCCATGTGAAGCCAGTCGAGTGCCGGGTAGACAAGTACCATGAAGTCGGGTCTACAGTCGACTGAATCGACAGCATCTCTCATCGAAGTGCGAGTAAAATGCGTGGACAAATTCGCGGCGACCTGGCCTCCCGCTGAAAACCCGAGAACACCAACACGTTTCGGATCGATACTGTACTCATTAGATTTCGATCTCACAAAACTGACGGCTCTTTGAGCATCCTGCAACGCTTCGTCGGGATTCAGCCTGTATTTCAGGACAAACGCAGCAACACCGTTGTCGTTCAGCCATCCGGCGATCTTAGTCCCCTCTTTGACATACGCGAGAAGCGTGTATCCACCTCCCGGCAGTACGACGACCGCAAGGTGATGCTGGTCGGGATGAGAAGGAAGAAATATTTCGACATCGGGCTGGTAAACTTTGTAAATCGACCCGTCGTCTCTCTTCTCTTCATTCTTCATGTCTTCAGTACCCGGCGCGAGTCCATTCCAGATTCTCGTTACAGGTTGCTGGGCAAAAAGTTGTACCGCACTCCCCGCGATGCAAAAGAGCACGCAAATGAATCTTAATCTCATTTTCATTTCCTCTCTTCGGAGAATTCTCGATTGATTCCGAAATTCAAGAAGTCGCAACTAATCATCTGTGCTCAAGCACGCTTTCGCCTGGTGCCCATCTCTTTTGCCATTCCGGATAAGCAGCAATTACTTCGTCAGGGATAAAACCATAGTACCTGTAGCCGGTTCTCCTCTCCCTGCTCACTTCCGCGAGCGTGTAGACGATTTTTCTGTGCCTGTCGCAAAACAAAGGCCTGTTAGTTCCAAGCTCGTAAAATCTTGTCCAGATCGCCGGTGCCGAAGTGTCTTTCACTACCAAAACGTCGAATCCAGTGGAATGATACTGGTACACAGCCTCCGGCGCCGGAACAGAGTCGACACGGATTCCGAATATTCTCGAATCATAAATCCATTTTACCGCTGCCTGAATCGATCGTCTGATGTTCTCGTCCGGATTATCGACCTTCATTAGCATCATAACCATATCCGCACTTTCAAAGCTGCAAACCGATGGAGGTTCAAACGTCCGCGCCCACACTGGCTTGAGCGTTACATTGTCATGCTGTTGGCACCACGCCGTCAGTTTGCCTCCCTCCTTGATCTGGCACTTCAAAATGCAGTCGAGTCCTTTCCTGAAAGCTTCCTTTATCCTCGACTTCTGGGCATGATCTATAAATACGTACTTCTTTTCACCTGCGATCACGTGCTGGAGCATTTCCAGCACGCCGATCATCGCATCGTCGTTGAATGTTATTTCCTTCGCGTATCCAATTGTATCCGGAAAAAACTGGGGCCAACCTCCGTTCGGATATTGGGCGGAAAGAACAAAATCAATTCCCCTAAGGCATGCGCTTTTGTATCTCTCGTCCTGGGTCTCCGTATATGCCGCAGCGAGGTATTCAACCTGCGAATGCGTGGCACCGTTATCAAATGTCGTGTTCTTATCGTGCCTCGACGCAGCCAGCTTCTTCTTCTGCATCTTTGACAGAACAGCAAGCATGTCATAATTCTTCGGCCATCCGCCGTTGTCTTTCTGGAAGAGAAGTATGTTGTCGGCTATCTCCTTTACGTCAGCGGGAGAATATCTCTTCTGATCCTTAAGAGGATAAATAACGTGAGTTTCGTCCCGGATGTCGTACCAGTGGTGCGCGCTATCGAAGAATCCGGACACATCGATAGGAGGATATTCCTTTCCCACTCCCGACCGTTGCATAGTCGAGATAGCCGCCACAAAAATAGTTGTGGAGACAATTGCGAGATAGATTAACCCTGACTTCATTCCCAAACCAACTGAAATTTACCCGGCTATACTCTTATCCGCAATTGCTCACTCGACATTTATGAATTCGGGATTGGTATTCGCTTTAATGTATTGACAGACAAAAAAAGTCCCGCACTTGGCGGGACTTTAATCCGATGTGACTTTACTCGACTCTTACCCGCCGATTTCGACCGCGATAAATCTTGACGAATAGGAGCTGCCCTGCTTGGTTAGGACTCTCAACATTACGTAATCACCGCTGTTCTTCGATTTCAAAATGTCGGTCAATTCCTTCACTGAACCGACAGCGTGATGGTCCACTTCGGTGATAATGTCGTTCGGAAGGAGTGTTCTGTCGGCAGCCGGCCCGTTGGGAGCAACTTCAGAGACGAGGACCCCGCCATCGACCTTCGCGTCCTTCTTTGTATTCTTGTCGAGCGGTTGAATTGTTATGCCAAGCTTGGGCACATTTACCTGTCCCGTTTCGCTCGGCTCTTTGTCTTCCTTTTCGTTAGATTGCGCCGAACTTGCGAGATCAGTCTGGGAAAGCTCGGTCAGCGTAACCTCCTTCGTGATCGATTTCCCGTCTCTGAAGATCTTAAGTACCACAACGTCACCAGGCTTGTGTTCCGCGATGAGCACCTGTAGTTCATTTGCAGCGTTGACGTCTTTGCCGTCAACGGAGAGTATCACGTCTCCCGCTTTCACACCTGCAGCTTCGGCCGGACTTCCACCGATCACATCCTGGACCCAGACACCTTCGGGCTTCGGGAGTCCGAGCGCGTGCGCGTCTGTCTCGTCGATACCCGATTTGAGCTGCACTCCAAGCATCGGACGCTTTACCCTTCCGAATGAGATCAGGTCCTCAGCAGTCTTCCTGACGAGATTCATTGGGATGGCGAATCCATATCCCTGGAAGTAACCTGTCCGCGTTGCGATCGCAGAATTTATCCCGATTACTTCGCCGCGAATGTTTACGAGAGCGCCGCCGCTGTTACCCGGATTTATCGCCGCGTCAGTCTGAATGAAATTCCTAATCCCCCACCTGTCGAGAGAAACATCTATGTCTCTTCCCTGCGCGCTGATGATCCCGGCAGTGACGGTTGAATTCAGCCCGAGCGGATTGCCTATCGCGAGGACCCACTGACCGACTTCCACACTGTCCGAGTTTCCGAGCGCCGCCACCGGCAGGTCCGACGCGCTTATCTTTATCACTGCGACGTCCGTGGTGGGATCTGTCCCGATCAGCTTCCCATCGAATTCGCGCTTGTCATACAATTTCACTTTGATGCCGTTCTTGTCGGCGCCGTCGACAACATGATTGTTCGTTATGATGTAACCATCCTGCGTCACGATCACTCCGGAACCCATCCCTTTCTCTGGCTGCTGATCCGGCATCTTAAATTGAAAATCGTGAAAGAACGGTATGTCGGGCATCTTCGATTTAGGAGTCGAAATCACCGTAACACTAACGACCGTCGGGGTGACAGCTTTCGCGATCTTCACGAACGCTTCCTGGGTCGCCATCAGGTTCATGTCGGTCTTTCCGAGAGGTGCGGGACCGCCGAGTCTCACCTTCTCGCCCGAAAATCCGAAACTGGGTCCGACGCCGTTGAAGCTCGTGACCAACAACGCACCGAAGACAACTCCGACCGCAACCAAAAGCGCCGCCCCGATTAATGTCCTGCTCCTCATGCTTTCCTCCAATTCATTTAGAAGCCGAGAGGAATTTCAACGACTTCAGTTCTCTCAAATTCTCCGAGTGCTTTCTTAAATAAACAAAAACGAAATTCGAAAGTTCATTTTGAAGTCTCTGCTCGATAACCATCGATCCCGCTTCTTCCGAACTCATTCGAATGAAATGTCGCAGAATCGCCATAGCTGCCGCAGAAACTATGTAGCCTTCATTTACATTGGCTGAACAATTCTCGCATAGCGCGTTTCCCTTCCGGACAACATATGTAATCCGCTTCTCCTTCTCAAGGTCGATCCTCTTCCCGCAGATGAGGCAGTTGTCAAATCCCGGCTCGAATCCCAGGTTTACGGAAAGATGCAGTCCGAAGTGAGCGAAAACATTCTGTGGTTGGACGTCCTTTGTGTCCAACATGTTTAAGGACTCGACGAGAAGCGTAAACACTCGCTCGTTTTCTTCCTCGTCGTGCATGAGCCGGTCGACGATCTCGACAAGCGACATCGCAATTGCAAGCCGCTCAATACTGGTTCCGAGCTTCTTGAAGTACTTGACAAACTCACTGGAGGAGACGTACTGCATTTCGCGGTTTTCGCGGCGGTAGAAAACAATCTGAAGATAATTCGTTGGCTGGAAAAGCGAGCCGTACTTACTCTTGGGATTGCGCACGCCTTTGGCAATCGCGCTCATTTTGCCGTAACGCCGTGTGTAAAATGTCACGACCTTGCTCGTGTCGCGAAAATTAACCGCCCTCAACACGATCGCTTCAGATTTTTCGATTGACACGGACTAATTTAACACCAAGGAGAGGAGGAGACAAAAGCGAACTCAAAGTTCAAGTTGCGACCGGATAAAAAGGTCTCGGGACCGAGCGCGATTGAGTTAGTCTTTGATGGTGTGTCTCTTCATATTCGATAATCAATTACACGCTGATGATTTCCTCGATGCTGTCACTTCGTTCCCGTTCAATTTCCATGTCAGATTCTTCCCGTTGAAAACCACACTGAACACCCTGTCCTTTTTCCCGGGTTCGAAGAGCGTGGGTTGAGTCCTGTCGTTTGGCACCGGAGAGAATTTGTTCTGCGCACCAACTGGAACGAAAATCGATGTCGTATCATCATTCTCATATCCGAACCATGCAGTGTAAGTAGAGTCGTTGACCCGTGTTACACAGTCCAAAATCGGCTGAAGCGATTGTTGCGGCAGAGAAACAACATTAAGTGCCGAAGAATCTGTCGCTGCATGAGATGAAGGGGCAATGCTGTCTCTCACGGCTATGTATGCCACGGTCACAGTATCGATATCTCCAGCACGGACAGTCGCTTGCAAAAGTGTATCAGAAACAAATGCTGTCGCCCGGTTTGTGCCGTTCAGCTGGACTTTGGAGGCGGTTGTGAAATTCTTGCCTGGGACGGAAAGAGTAAATGATCCGCTGCCCACAAGAACGTTCTGCGGGCTGATAGTCCCGATGGTTGCAAGTTTGGTGAGATCGATGTTAATGGATTTCCGTTTCGCCTCAAGGTAGTAATACAGCATATTCGGATAATTATCGAACAACAAGATTTTCCCTTCGGGCGGAAGCTTCAATCGCTCCAGCAACGTTCCTGCGTGTGCATCGAACACATAGACATTGCCCGGCCGGTATTCGCCACCTGTGCGAGTTGTATCGAAATTCGCTTGCTCAATTACTACATGTCTGGTGTCAACTGTCAGGAAACCATCAGAACGGAATGGAATTCCTATCGGCGTGTAGATTGCATTCTGATCCACATTACATAGCACATACTTTTGATTTGAGAATGCATATGATAAATCTTGTGATGCCAGATTCATGTTTAAGCTATCCGTATAACTTACGAGTGCATATCCCGACCGAGTGTCCTCCTGCGCCGGACTTCCCGCGAAGGGACCCACATTTCCGCAGCGCCGGGGTTTTCCTTGCTGTTTCTGATCTATATAATATTCCGAAAAGAAAATCCCTGTGGAATCGTCTTCAAGCCGATAAAGACCATTCTGGTCATAAGACGAAAATGAATCATAAGCGGTATTCTGATCAAAAATTGTGTCAATCGGCTCCAGCGTCATGCGATTCACGGCAACTGTTGTGGTATTGTCTCGCATATCCATAAATGAAACGTAATACCGATTCGTTTTAGGTGAGTCCATTATGTGAACGACTTCGTTCATACCATCGAGAACATATTTAGTATTATGAGATGGGTCATTTACCTCAATTGTTGCGAGCGAGAATCTTACCTGAAAAAATATTCTAGATTGATCTGAATTGCGGAGAATTGGTCCGTTAACGCGACCCGCATCCCTGGCAAAAAGTTCGTTTCCATTTGTCGCTAAATTTACTCGGTAAATATCGCCGCTATACCCTGGTACATTGTAGGCAGCGTTATACTTGAAGTAGTAATAGTACGGCTGTGAGTACGCTGCAGAAGCCACCACTACCATCAGAAACACTATTGCTTTCATGATAATTATCTCCTAATGAATTTGAATCACCAGGCTGCCGGCGGATTGCCGTTGACTACGTCATCATACACTTGCATCGCGGGCCCACCGTAATCTCTTCCATAGCCGCCTTCTGCTTTGGGCTTTCCTAAGTTAGGATCCTTTATCCAATGACCACCTAACGACGGCACTGTTTTAACAATGGGAGCCCAAATCCAATAATGATATCCATTATACAATTGAAACGCATCCGTTAATTCTTCTTCCTGAGTATATTCTAACGCATAGCGATACTTACCTCCCCAGTTCCTAACCGTCTCAGGATGTGCGGTGGCCAGCTCCTTCTTCCCGGCAAACCGTCTCTGCCCTTCTTTTCTATTTTCCACCCAATTCCACACCTGCTCGTCTGTTGCGCGCGGATTGTCCAATTGCATCAAGCCGTATCCATGCTGCCTTCCCCAAATTGGAAAATCGTGGTCCTTCTTGAAATGGTGCCACCTCGGTTTGCTTTCCATGTAAGCTATTACCTGTTCCTCAATACTCATTCCACTCTTGATCTGATCCTTCGTAGGATTGATACCTACTACCTTGAACGGATGATTGACTGTCTTGTCATATACCTTGCCTCCGGCAGTCGCAGTTACATCAAGAGTGATCTCGTCGCCGCCACTGATCATCTTTTGCCAATCGATGTGCCACAAACTCACATCGGAATTCTCTGCCGTCGTGTTTCCTGGAAACTCATCGTCAAATTGTCTCCCGTCTTCTCCTTGATACTGGATCCGCAGGTTCCATTGAAAATTAACCGTCCCACCGCTGTAGTTTTCCAGTTTAGCTTTAGCTGTAATCTCGGGCATCTTCGGTTCGGCGGTTATGTCCTTCCGGTCCAGCTGCTCATCCATGGGATAAATCACTACCAGTTCAGGCTCGCTTCCTTTTATCACGAGATTCCCCGTCCCCTTCTTTGCCGGCTCATCGACAGACGTGACCGTGAACGTTATTGCGACTTCATCTGCCGGCTTCGTGCCGTCGCTTATGAAGCTCACATACCCGTAGTTCGCGGCGAAATAAGGTACATCGATTCCATCATCAGAAACTCGATGTGTCGACCCGAGGCTTTGAACGGCATGTACCGGTGTCTTTGGTTTGATATCTCCTGCTCTACCGGGTATCTCATAAGTCATCTCACCGTATCCTCCCGGTTCTGCGCTTATGAGTATATCCCCACCCAGGAAGAAATCCTGGTTGTCTGCGTCTTTCGCCTGCACGATTATCTTCGAGGCCTCTGAGTACGCTATCGTATCTGGCTCAAGCTGCACTGTGAAATGATCGAGTTCCGGAGGCGCTGTAACGAGCACGGAATCGATTTTCCCCATCCCATCGCTCGATGCTTGCACTACGACCCACTCTCCCTGAGACCCTGGCACCGCTCGCTGAGCCGATAGCAGTATATTCCCAGTGATGTCTGCCGGCGTTCCTTTTACTTCGCTCCCGAACTCTATGTCGTATGTCCCGTTGGATATGTCGTATCCGTAAAATGACGCGTATTCCGTGCCCGAAATTATTGTGAGTGTCACCGAGTCAGCAGGCATCCACGATCCTCCGCTGCAGTCGTTTATCCCTGATATAGTTGGGTGTGAATCTGTCAAATATGGTATTGATTTGGGGTCCAGGTTGAAATTGAATCCGCTATTCCAGGGCGGTGTATAGTAGATCCATCCGCTCGGCCACACTGCATATACTCCATCGCCGGAGCCGACTAATGCAGCAGACCGCTGGTATACAATGTTTGTATCGATGTATATCGAGAACTTCGCGTGGATCGTCTCGCCATTCGGAACGAACCCTATCCCGACCTGCGGGTCGAAGGCATATTGACCCGAATATCCCCCGGGTACATCGACCACAATGCTGTCACTCCCGTAACGAGGATTGTCTGACGGTCCGGCATCGCAAGGTGCGATCGGGACGTACAGCCTGCTCATACTGTGCGTGTCCCATGCAAAGACGAAACGAAGATTATGCACGGCCGATCCATGAAATCTCTCCGCAGGCAATATAACCACGTGTTCGTGTATATGTACCTGACACATAGCTCCACTAACCGGCCACACCACAAGTAGGCCGACAATAAAAGGAAATAACCTTTGTGCTTTGCCCTGACTCGCCATGCCCTCCTCCCGAATATGCCCTGCACAGAAACATACCGGTTAGCGCGGTTCATGTCAAGAGGAAAAAAACAGAAACAGCCCACGTCGATTCTGAATAGAACAGACGCCCTGTTCGGGCGGTTCTCGGTAATTAAGTTCTCAGAGATCTGTTCCTAGTGTCTTGGAAATGTTCGTCCCAAACGGCTTCCCGATAATGCCCTTCTCAGTCACGAACGCTGCGATGTTGTCGGAGGGAGTTACGTCGAATGCGGGTGAGTAGACATCCGTATTCTCGGGAGCAGTCCTGCAATTTTGGAAACCGGTGACTTCTCCGGCGCCGCGTTCTTCTATCGGAATGTCCTCGCCCGATTCCGCTGTTAAATCGAAACTCGATGAAGGAGCGGCGACATAAAACGGCACTCCGTTTTCTTTGCAGACAGCTGATAGGTTGTACGTTCCGATTTTGTTCGCGGTATCGCCATTCGAAGCGATCCTGTCGGCACCGACGATAGCTAGATCAACTTTAAATTTCTTAATAGCGATTCCGGACGCACCGTCTACTATCAATTTGAATTTTATACCGAGTTTCTGGAGCTCGTAAGTAGTAAGTCTCGCACCCTGGAGCAACGGCCTCGTTTCGTCTACAATTACCATGACGTCTTTGCCTGCTTCATGCGCGGCTCGAATCACTCCGAGCGCGGTGCCATAGCCGCCTGTCGCGAGCCCCCCCGTGTGGCAGTGCGTCAATATCACCGCTTTGTCCGGAACCAACCCGAGACCGAATTGCCCAATCCTCTTGCAGGCGTCTATCTCTTGTGCGAGTATCGCATGTGCCTCGGAAAGGAAAACATCACTGACTTTCCTTCCGCGAATGTCCGTTGCCCTCAGCCGGTTTAAAACATTTGAGAGATTTACAGCCGTCGGTCGTGTCGATCTTATTTCGACGATGGCGGAATCAAGTTGAGAGTCTATCTTGTCGGAAGAATCAAACTCGACCGCCGCGAGTACAGCCGCATAGGCCGCCGCAATACCGATTGCCGGCGCCCCGCGGATCTTGAGAGTCTTTATCCACTCACAGACGTCCCTGTAGTCTTTAGATGAAATGAATCTTTCTTCGTGAGGAAGCCGGGTCTGATCGAGGATCTTTACGTTCCCGTTATCCCAGCTGATAGGATCGGGAATATCACTCATCGAATTTGGAGAGCCTGATGAAGTCGCGGTAACGATCCAGGATTTGCAGGTCGGAAAGGTCTTTCAGCGCATCGACACCGAATTTTCCCACACAGAATGACGCCATCACGCTTCCGTATACGACTGCGCGCTTGAGGTTTTCGTCGGAAAGATCTTCAGTCCTTGCGATATGCCCTATGAATCCGCCGGCAAACGAGTCGCCCGCGCCTGTGGGATCAAATATGAATTCGAGCGGAAACGCCGGCGCGGAAAATACCGTGGTTGGCGTGAAGAGAAGTGCGCCGTGTTCCCCTTTCTTGATGATCACGATCCGCGGACCCATGCCCATAATCTTCTTCGCTGCCTTTATGAGATTCGGTTCTGAAACCAGCAGCCGCGCCTCCGAGTCGTTAACGATCAGGACGTCGACCATCGCGAGGGTACTGTGCAGCTCCTCGGGCATCCCTTTTATCCAGAAGTTCATCGTGTCGCACACGACCAGCTCGGGCTTCTTTTCCAGCGACTCGATGACGCGCCGCTGCAATACCGGATCAATGTTTCCCAGAACCACGTAGTCACTCTTCCTGTACGACTGCGGGAGGACCGGGTTGAATTTCTCGAACACATTCAACTGCGTATCCAGCGTATCGCGTTCGTTCAAATCGTAATGGTAACGCCCGCTCCAGTGAAAGGTCTTCCCCCCTTCAATTATCTGGAGACCCTCGAGGTTGATTCCTCGAGATTGGAGCAGTTCGATTTGAGATTTGGGAAAATCGCTCCCGACCACTCCGACAAGCCTGATCGGGGCGGAAAAATATGACGCAGCCATCGAGATGTAGACGGCACTTCCACCGGCGACCATGTCAGCCCGCCCGAATGGCGTCTCGATCGTGTCGAGCGCAAGCGACCCTACCACTAGTAAACTCATCCCTCTACTTCCTTGAATTTGAATCGCGGAAATCAATTTAACAATGATGACAGGAAGTTCAAAGATGAGATGTGGTTTGCGGCGTCTTTGGATTTCTCTTGAATAGCACCGCGTCGTCAGTTAACCTAATTAGTACCAGACAGCGGAGGATGTTATGCACCGATCATCAAGTATAATTGCATTCGCGTTTATACTGGTTTCAACCCTGTCGTTCGATGGAATTCCCCCTTCCAAAAAACCGATCCCCGTGAGATTCTCCAGGCCTGACCTTGTCCGTTACGACCGTGACGGATTCACCATCGGGGGAAAAAACGTTCTCATTTACAGCGGAAGCTTCCACTACTTCAGGTGCGATACGTCTGACTGGATCGACCGGCTCGAAAAAATCAAAGCGGCGGGCTTCAATACGATTGAAACGTATGTCGCCTGGAACTGGCATGAACGCGAACAAGGCAAAGCAGACTTGAGCGAGCTCGACAATTTCCTGACGAAATGCGAGGGGCTTGGCTTCTATATAATTGTGAGGCCCGGTCCTTACATCTGCGCGGAATGGGACGTCGGCGGATTTCCCCAATGGCTTGCCGGCAAAGGCATCGGATTCAGGGGCGCTTCATCCGACGATATCAAATGGTCGAGATACTGGTACGACGAGGTTCTCCCTGTTATCCGTCGTCATCTGATTTCAAACGGAGGCGGCGTGATAATGATGCAGATCGAAAATGAATACGACTACTATGACCTCCCCGACAGCGAGAAGGTGATTTATCTCAAGTCATTGTACGAAAGTGCGGTGAGGAACGGGATAGACGTGCCTATAATTACGTGCTGGACAAGACAATCTCGTGACAAAGCTGACTCTATCTTCTCTCAGATTCTGGACGCCTGCAACTTCTATCCCGCATGGAACATCGAGGGCACGCTGCCCGCCATTGAAAAAGTCAAGTCTGATCAGCCGGACGCGCCACCGATGATCAACGAGCTGCAAGGAGGTTGGTTCTCAAGTGTGGGAGACTCAAGCGTGAGGGTTGTGGACAAGTACGGGTCCGATCAGATCGATGATCTCACGAAGTTCGTAATCGGTCACGGAGTGAAGGCGCTCAACTATTATATGCTTTACGGCGGCACGAACTTCGGCTACTGGGGATCGAAGGGGAGAACAACAAGCTACGATTACACCGCACCGATCTCGGAACCAGGCGGTCTTTGGAGCAAATACAGATCGGTGAAACTCATCGGTGATTTCATCAGACTCGGTGGAGAACAGCTCGCCCGGGCGCGAGAAGTGAAAGGCGGTTGCCTCTGCGAGACGAAAGGGGTCGAGGCTCTTCTTCGATCGGATGGATATGTCAGCTTCCTCTACGTCTGGAATACTACCAATAAATCCGTCGAAGCGCATGTACAGGTCAATGCGCCCCGGAGCTCACAGTTCTCGCTGACTATTCCGATGCGCGGGATGGATGCTTATATGCTTCCCGTAAATTACCCGCTTCCTGGCGGCACGAGTTTGAAATACACGAACGTGCAGATAGAAGACATTTCAGAATTCAATGGCAAACCTCTTGTTATCGCATACGGCATTCCGGGCGACGAGGCGTTCATAAGCCTCGAAGGGTCCATGAACATTGTAACGGTGAAGAACACCGACCAGCTTTTTAATTGGGAAGGCGTCTATTTCCTTCTTACATCGAAAGAAAGAGCTGCACGGGCCTGTGAGCTGGGCGGAAATCGAGCGCTGGGATCTCTTATTTCTGATTCCTATCTTGCAATTTCTCACTCACAAGAGGGCAAGACGGTTTCTGTCGACTTTCAGACACGTCCCGGTAATGATGCCTTTTCTCTACTCGCAAAGTCGCCCGTGCGCGGCGTGACAATTGACGGCACACCGACGAAAACATCTTCAGATCCAAAATCGGGTATGATCACCTTTGCGATCAACACCCCGCAGATGAAGATGCCGAGTGTCCCGATCACGGATGTCCGCATGAGTGCCGATCCCGAGTTCACCTCTGGTGTATCTGAAGTCAAGAAGGCGGGAGATGAATTCGCGCCGCTTGAAAGCGAGGGCGACTTTCAGAGCGGCTATACAATTTACTCCGGCACTTTGACCACAGGCGGCGATAAGCTTTTGAAAATGACTTATTACGATGACGATTGGCATTCCGTCTTCATCGACGGCAGGCAAATACCCGGTCTGACGGGGAACGCCGAAGAGGACATCGCACACGTGAACATTCCCCTTGGGACACACAAGCTGACAGTCGTGTACGAAAACCAGGGGAGACCAAACGGAAGTTTCATGGAACAGAATAAAGGCGTAAAATCGATCACCGTTCTGAAAGATGGAGAGCGCGTCTATCTGAATAAATGGAAATACGCTCCTTCAGCTGCACCATTTCCGGGCAGCAATCCGCAAGAAGCTTCTCTCTCTTTTGACGATTCCAACTGGGAGGAGACCCTTGTAGGAAATGCACCGCAGAAATTCATGGCAGAAAATGAAGGCCGGTGGTTCAGGACCATTATCAAGATGAACGATGAAGAGCTGAAACAGAATCCCGAGCTGTTATTCTATGGAGTTGATGACAATGCTGTCGTTTATGTAAACGGCAAACTCGTCGTTGAACATCATGGGTGGGACTCTCGCTTCTCATTCACCCTCTCAAGCTGCGCGAAGCCCGGTGACAACGTTGTTGCCGTGTATGTGCAGAATAACGGTGGCCAGGGCGGCATTTACAAGCCTGTCAGACTTGAATGGGGTACACCCGAGTCAGTGCCCATGTCGTTGTCATTTCATCGGTCGCTCGTTGGCGAACTCGATGGTTGGCAAAGCGTTCAATATGACGACTCGAAATGGATGAGTAGCCCTCACTGGGAAACTGTTCCATCATGGAACGGCATATTGTGGTACAGGGGGCAGTTCATTCTACCCGTAGAAAGAGACCTGGTAATCCCCCGCTATCTTCACATCGAATCGACGGGCGACATCCAGATTTGGCTGAACGGAATGCTCCTCGGCCGTTTCTTCGCGGAAGGACCGCAGCAGGACTTTTATCTCCCACCAGGCTGGATCCGAAGTGACGCAAAGAATTTCCTCGTTCTGGTCATGAGGCCGTCAGGAGCCGGACAACCGGCTCCGGTTATCAAAAGCGTATATGTCGCATCCTACCGCGACTACGCCGTCCGGAAACACAAGATGGTCATTTTTCTGAAATGAAACCTGGAGGGCCGCTTCTGTCCTCAACAGCGGCCCATCCCTACTTCCAGAATACCCGCACTGCTGCCAGGAAGAAAAGGGATTGCAACACCAACGCTATTCCTAGCCGGCTGAAGTCAAGCTTCCCCTTCTTGAATAGGAGCCCAAATGTTGCTTGAGCTATCATTGGTGCGAATGCGAGAAGCATGAGGATACTTGTCGATCCGCAGATGCTCAGAAGTAGCACCACGACGACGAGGACTATGTGATAGATTACTGTCACAAATCCGGAGAGTCTGGTATCTCGAGTCGAAACCCCCTTTGCTTTCAGGAATTCTATCCTCGTCCTGACATAGAAAATGCTGCTGCCGAAGAACAGGAAGTTCAGGATATAGAGCTGGACCGCATTGATGTCGACTGTTCCCGTGATGGCATAGTAGGCGGCGGGCCCGGTGAAAGTAAGTGCAGCAGCGACAGTGAATTCATTCAGATACGTCCTCTGCTCACGGGCTACGAACGCTTTCACACTCAGAACGAAAAGAGCCAGTTCAATCATGCCGAAGCAAATCAACCAGTAAAGTTCAAAAAATAGCACAAGGGACAAAGCAATTATCAGCGCCGGAATTCCCGCTAGCAGGACAAACTTCTTCTCATCCCGATTGGAGAATTTTCCCGTCTTTATCAACCTGACAACGGGATGATGAACGAGATACAAAAGGCCAAATGACACAAACAGCAGCAGCAGACTCAAGCGGAATTGCGAGACGAGAGCAGCCGTAATCATCGGCACGATCCACATCGCCCATGCTCCATGTTCGCGGGGCACCACCTCTCTCATCTTCATATGATCGCCAGGTTCCTGGTGGCAAATTTTATCTTCAGAATATCGGATTTCGCCGGCGTTAAAATAATCTGGGCGTTTTCAAAGATCTTCGATTCTTCCTTTTCGAAGTGCTTCTTGAGTTCGTCTTTGAGACTCATGAGCACAGGCACGAGCTCTTTGATTTCATGAGTTGTGGCGGTCGATTGTATCACATCAGAACTCCGGAAAAGAGATGCGTGCTCAACTCTCAAAGATGAAATGAGAGATTCGTCCACTTCGGACATTAACGGAAAGAGAAAGCGTTCCTCGGCCTCCTGGTGAAGCTCCTGCAGCTTCAGCAGCCTTCCAGTCTGCGATCGAATCATAAATGTCTTGACGCACGGCGCTTCACTCGCCCTGGAGAGGAGATCATCAAGCCTGCTCAGGATCAACTCATGTTCCCACTTCAGAACGTCAATCGGTTGTGAGGGCATCCTGCTATAATACATGGCCGGCGGAATCAATATCATCGAAAATATGGTACACTATTCCAGTGAGGAGCAAGCAGCGTAAACCGACAAGTGCACTTACTGGGAGAAGGCCCTCGACGCCTGGCAGGTGATTGATTGTGGCAACTTCTCCGTGCTCCAATTTTCTTTTGAAAAGATAAAACTCTGTTCCGATCCAGGGAGTCATCGGTAAGAAGGAAAGCCGGACGTAACTTCGGATATCTGCTCGTGTCATGTTTAGATACGAGCGGCCGGAAGTTTTTTTCACGATCTTACAGTTATCGGTCCCGCCGATTCCCACGGGCGTCTCACGAAATATTTCAGATGTTTTTATCCTAAATATGTCCATAAAAATCACGTGAGTCTCAGTTTTGTCCGCATCTGTTTGCTCGCTTTGATCTCTCTGGAGATCTGGGAAATCGTCTTGTTAGCCAGCATTTGATAAACTTTGTCCCGAAGTACTCCCCATTCTGAATGCATCGGACAGGGATTTCTTGTCGAACATTCCGGGAAACCAAGGACACATGAGGTGAGGAAATCGGTTCCATCGATTGCATCAACGATATGGAACAGAGCTATTTCTTCCGGGTCCCTTTCCAGCCTGAATCCGCCCTTCGGGCCTTTCTGCGAGGAAAGTATTTTGCCCTGCACGAGCAACTGCAGAGTCTTGCCGAGAAAAGGCATCGGGATTCCAAGTCGATCACTCATCTCGATTATGTTTGTAAATCTCTTGTCAGGCTGTGCGGACATGTACAGCACAGCCTGAAGAGCGTATTCACATTGCCTGCTAAATATTAAGGACATATATCAGATGGTTATGTCCGAAATATAACCTCGAGAGTCCTTTATGTCAAGTGGAAATAACGAGCGTTTTCGGAAGTTCTCAGTTCGCTGGCAACTTAGAATGATGTGCCGCCCGTGCAGTCGACGGTGAGGAAATAGTGAAGAGACTGCGGATAATGATCGTTGACGATGAGGAAGATGTTCGGCAGCTTGGGCTTGAGATTCTTGGCGGGAATGGGTTTGACGTCGTGACGGCGGCAAATGGCAAGCTTGCTATAGATCGCCTCGACGAGTCAGGAGATGTAGATCTGGTTGTGCTCGACATGATCATGCCTGTCATGGGCGGTAGAGAAACATGTGTGGAGTTGAAGAAGAGAGCCCGACCGTCGAAGGTGCTTATATCTACAGGTTACAGTCAGCTATCGGACCTCGAAGATGTTTTGGAGAATTACGCGGATGGGCTCCTTCAAAAACCCTACACGACCGGGGAGCTTCTCGAAGCCGTGAACAAACTTATCTGACGACTCGACCGATCTTATGTCCGAATCAGAAACATCTGTATCATGGTACAGATAAATATGCTTGCTCAAAATCGTCCGTTCAGGCATCGAGCCGCCAGAAGATTGCAGACTCCATTTGTTCGTGCCGCCAGCCCATACCTGCGAATACATGGCATAGTCAGATATAAACGCAACTGCCATGCCCAAGCACACGATTTTTAGGGAAAGGACTCAATCAATTTATCATTTAAAGTAATTTCTCGGGGACTGGAGTTACTGGAGTTTTGAGACCAATAAAACACCAAACAAACTTTGCGTTGAAGTCAATTCTCGGGCTTAATCTCTTGACTTTGCTCGATTTCAGGGATAATTTGGACACCGATTCTCAGCTAAGTTGAGCGCTGGAAATTTGAAATTGATTGCCGTCTGGCACAGCAGGATACCCTCGAGGCCAGCCTCAGGGCGGGCTCAAACCAATTCAGTCTGCAGTACGAGACGGCATTTTCTTCAATATAAAAGGAGAAGTCTAGATGGGATACACCGATGCGTTCGTTTCTGATGATACACTGGCTCGGTCCGCGTGGGGCGGGCTGTCTGTTCGGCGTCACTTCACAAAGAAGGGACTCCATCCGTTTGACGAAATAAAATGGGAGAAACGAACCGCTTCGATCTCAAACGAAAAGGGCGAGGTAATATTCCAGCAGGATGACGTGGAAGTTCCTGAGTTCTGGAGCATGACTGCGACCAACGTAGTGGTCTCGAAGTATTTTCACGGCCAGCTTGGCACACCTGAGCGAGAGAGCAGCGTTAAGCAGATTGTCGACCGCGTTGCAAGGACTTTCACCACATGGGGAATCAAGGGCGGCTACTTCGCTTCCCATGACGACGCTTCTGCTTTTTACGACGAACTGGCATACCTCTTGGTGAACCAGTATGTCTCTTTCAACAGCCCGGTTTGGTTCAATGTGGGTGTGGAAGACAAACCCCAATGTTCGGCGTGTTTCATCAACTCCGTCAAAGATACGATGGAATCGATACTCGACCTAGCCAAGACGGAAGGTATGCTTTTCAAGTGGGGGAGCGGAACCGGGACGAATTTTTCATCACTCCGCTCTTCAAAGGAGAGATTATCAGGTGGTGGTACAGCTTCTGGTCCTGTCTCATTTCTGCGAGGCTTCGATTCCTTCGCGGGAGTGATCAAGTCCGGCGGGAAAACGCGCCGCGCCGCAAAGATGGTGATTTTGAACGCAGAGCATCCCGACGTATTGGACTTCATCAGGAGCAAAGCAGAGGAAGAAAAGAAAGCCTGGGCATTGATTGACGCGGGTTACGATTCCGGCTTCAATGTCCCAGGCGGTGCTTACGATTCTGTCCAATTTCAAAACGCCAACCACAGCGTCAGGGCGACAGACGACTTCATGCGGGCGGTGCTTGAAGATAAGGAATGGTCAACAAAGAATGTGAGAGACGGCAAACCGGCAGGAACGTATCGGGCTCGCGAGCTAATGAGAGAGATTGCTACCGCTGCCTGGATTAGTGGTGATCCGGGAATGCAGTTCCACACCACAGTCAACAGCTGGCATACATCCTCCAACACAGCTCCGATTAACGCCTCGAATCCTTGCAGCGAGTATATGTTTCTGGACGACAGCGCATGCAACCTGGCTTCTTTGAACCTGATGAAGTACAGGAGAGACGACGGTTCGTTCGACGTCGAGGCGTATATTCACTCGGTCGATATTACCATTACTGCTCAGGAAATCATTGTCGGGAACGCAAGCTATCCCACGAAGTCTATTGAGAAAAACAGTTTCGCGTTTCGACCACTCGGAATCGGGTACGCGAATCTTGGCGCGCTGCTAATGTCACTGGGATTGCCATATGACAGCGATGCAGGAAGAGCATATGCCGGCGCGCTAACCGCGATCATGACCGGCGAGGGCTACAGGCAGAGCGCTCTCATCGCCCAGAATATTCGACCCTTTGAAGGGTTCGAAACAAATCGCGAACCTATGCTTGGAGTTATCAGAAAACACAGAGCTCATGTAGACAAGATCAATCATGACATTATTCCGGAATATTTGGTCGACTCCGCAAAGCAAGTGTGGGACGATGCACTCACCATCGGCAAGGAGTATGGCTATAGAAATTCGCAAATATCGGTACTCGCCCCGACCGGAACGATCGGATTCATGATGGATTGCGACACGACCGGAGTCGAACCGGACATTGCACTGGTGAAATACAAAAAACTCGTCGGCGGCGGATATCTGAAGATCGTTAACAACACGGTCCCTCTGGCACTGAGCACACTCGGATACAATGAACAGCAGATAGACGAAATAGTGAAGTACATCGATGCGAACGCCACTATTGAAGGTGCCCCGCATCTGAAGGATAAACACCTTCCCATCTTCGACTGCGCGTTCAAGGCTGTGAACGGAACCCGATCAATACATTATATGGGTCACATAAAGATGATGTCCGCGGTTCAGCCGTTCCTCTCGGGAGCTATTTCAAAGACTGTCAACCTTCCAGCCGAGGCCACCGTCGATGATATCGAGCAGGCATATATCGAAGCATGGAAGCTCGGCCTGAAGGCGATTGCCGTTTATCGGGACGGATCCAAGAGAACTCAGCCCTTGAGCACGAAGAAAGATACCGGAAAATCGGAGCCGGTCCCCCAGGCTAAGGACGAGAAGGCCCCGACACGAGTCATACGCCGTCGATTGCCGGATGAGCGCAACGCAGTAACTCATAAGTTCAGCATCAGCGGACATGAGGGTTACATAACGGTCGGCCTTTACGAGGATGGAACTCCTGGCGAGCTCTTCATCACGATGTCAAAAGAGGGGTCGACGATCAGCGGTCTGATGGATGGATTCGCCACTGGAATATCGCTCGCCCTTCAATACGGCGTGCCTCTGAAGGTATTGGTCGACAAGTTCAGCCATATGCGCTTCGAGCCGTCCGGCTTCACAAACAGCAAGGATGTCCCGATCGCAAAGTCGGTACTCGATTATATCTTCAGGTGGATGGGACTGAAATTCCTCCCCCGGGAAGAACAGCCCGCTTCTGTCGTCGTCGACTCGATCGTTGCCGAGCCAAAGACGGAAGGAAAAAAGGAATTCAAGATATCGCTGGAACAAACTGAGAAGAAGGTCTTCCAGGAACAGGCAGACGCACCTCCGTGTCATGAATGTGGTTCCATTATGATCCGGAGCGGTTCATGCTACAAATGCCTCAACTGTGGCTCCACAAGCGGTTGCTCCTGATAGTAGGTTGTTCTTACCTCAGGCCGCCGGTAAATCCCTTCCGGCGGCTTTTTTATTTTTTTCTCTTGTCATATACTGTCCGCTGATATGTTATCGCTGATCATGTTTCTACTTCTTACCCCGCAGCAGCAAACCGTTTCGGCGGACTCTACGAAGTCCATGCATTTGATGATCATCGACCATCTGATCGACTGGGGCCACAAAAAGTCCGATTGGCCGCGCAAGGTCGAAGCAATTATTATCCATTCTTCATTCAACGCGCTCACACCCGATTCGTTCAGCCTCAACGGCATACTCGACGAGTATAAGGAGATAAACGTCTCACCGCATTTTATCATCGATCGAGAAGGAGGTATTCACAGACTCGTTAAAGAGGAAGATGTAGCCTACCACGCGGGAAAGAGCCGCCTTCCGGACGGCGTCACCAACGTCAATCAGGTTTCGATAGGAATAGAAATCATAAATACCGAAACCGACGGTCCCACCGAAGGCCAGTACTCGTCACTCGCGAAACTTGTATCTCATCTCAAAGCGGAATACACTATTAAATTCATTTTGGGTCACAGCGATATCGCTCCCGGAAGGAAAACGGATCCCTGGTTGTTCGATTGGAATAAATTTAACTCGTTGCTCCGTGGATACCGATAACTCGCGCTGGATAGCGGCAGTCAATAACGAATTCCACGCTTATCCATTTCAGTGAACAGTTCCCCGTTGCCCGTGAACTGGACTGCGTCCCAGCCGAGAAGTCTGGCACCAGCAATGTATTCCGCAATGTCGTCCGTATAGAAATGTTCCTCAGGCTGAGCCGAGGTATACGCCTCAACTGCCTTATAGATTGCCGGCTCAGGCTTGACGGCGCCCGCTTCATGCGAAAGAACAAGCTTGTCGAAGACTTTGAGAAACTCATACTTCCCCCATCCGTACCGCTGGTGGATTCCATTCGTGTTCGACATCAGAACCAGTTTGTAGTTCTTCTTCAGTGCAGGCAAAATGCGCACAAGCTCATTGTTTACCGTAAAGATATTCGAATACAATTCGCAGAAATCTTCTTTCGATAATTTGTTGTCGAGTGCACCGAGTACGATCTCAAGGAATTTCCCCTCGGACAGCTTTCCGCACTCGAGTTCTCTGTGCAATTCGTAATTGGTTCTGTAGAAACGCTTGAATTTTTCCCCGAGTCCAATCTCAATCCTATCCAGACCAGAAAGGATTATCTCATAATTAAATGGGAGAAGCACATTCCCAAGATCAAATACCAATGCAGAATATGTAGGTTTCACTTATGCGTACTCATGAATAGATGAAATTTTTCCGCTTCGATCACGCTATTCGAGCCGATCAGCAGACTTTGTGATAAATTCAAAACACAATTTATTAATAATAGAAATTTCCGCCGAAAGATGAAAACAATTCGTAAGACCAGAATGCAATTCCGACCGCATGGGAGGCACCTGGTGAAATGAGATTGACCCAAAGAAAGGCGGGTTCACCCCTCTGGATTTGTCTCAGCGGAACTTGAAGCTTAACTCGAAGCCCACATACGTCAGGGCCGGGAAGAAATTGGAAATTTTGCCGAGAGAGACTTCACGCTTCGCGTTGAAGACGTCCCTTGAAAGTTTGCAGCTGACCGAAACAGCTCTCGACACAGAATACAATGCAAGAAGAGACATCCTGGCGCCGTCTCCATATAGAACCACCAGCTGACTTACACCCGGCAAATCTTTTTCCGAAACGTAAATTCCTGACAAGTATGAGTCGGTCCTGTAAACCGAGATCGCAGAGGTTATCTTCAGTGGAGCCGAACTAAAGTCAGTTGTGAGAAGCAACATTTCTCCTGATTCTCCGGATGAAACAAAAATCTTATCAAATCTTAACTTCGCGGAGTACGACGCCGAGAATCTATCGGCGATTTCTATCCTGACAGATTGATTCGAGCCCTCCATGGTCGATTGAGCTGCCGGTAAATCGTCCACGATCAGGTAGTAGTCCTCCTTTGATTTGTACCTGTAGCGAAAGTAGAGCGTCCCGCCATCGAGAAGATCTCTTTCAGAGAGGTTGATGTATGATTCAGCAAGTATCTCTTCGCCGTTCCGATCGGGTTTGCCCGACAGAGAAATCAGGCGGAATCGATCATAATAAAATCCGATCTTGACATGCTTGACGGGACGTAACGTGGTCCCAAGATATATTCCCTCCTCCGGAGACAGCGGGTAAGTCTCGGATATGACACCGGCATAGACCGGGGCAATCTCCATTCTCAGATTCCGCAAGCCGACGCAAAACTCCGCGTCCTGATAATCAAGGTCTAGGTTCGCTGTGAATGATGTCGTCCTGGCCGATACTACTTCACCTGAAATCTCTGCGTTATCGAACTGCGACCGCAGATACATCTCAAGGTCGAGATTCCTCTCTCTGTAATAGTTTTGAAATGGGTGATCATAATCGAAATATGCCGCTGCCATTCCACAGTATGTCAAGCCCGAGTTAAATCCGGCTATACCGCCGTAAACTGATTCGCCAAGTTTCCTTTCGGTTCCATTTCCTGACGTGGCCGTGGACAATCCAGTGTAATCAATCGACGAGACTCTGCCGCTGGTGTCGAATGAGGCGCTTAGGCTTTTTCTCGAAACAAAGCATGTAAAATCAAAATCGCCTGACGGCATTTCAACTGCAGCGCCCCTGAGGAAACCATTTTCCGATCGCGACCAGTATGGCTTGAGTGAGTAAGGCTCTCCTTCAAAAAGCGGCGATACCGGTTCGAATGACTTCGTAGCCATCCCGGGTTTGGAAAAAAGCATCCCGTTTCCCAGGCTCAGTGTGTAGTCTCCCACATCGAACGCCGAAAAGCAGAGAACATTCCGGACAAGAACCGATGCGGAGAAGAAATCGAGGTAATCTCTCTCTCCCGCATCCTTGTCCGTGACACTATACGCTTCGATGTTCCCATATTTGATCCCGAACTTCTGAAAATTTCTGAAGCCGCTCTCGCCATCCGCGTCACGATAAATCGCAATCTTTTCGGGCGAGAAAGCGGCATACGTTGAAAGCTCGGTCGTTGGACCATTGTACAAAGCGATCTTAGCGTGTTGTCGCAACATGGAGATCAAGTCCGGCGTTGAACCCTCAAGCGCCCTCAGCTCATCAAATGACCGGATGGGACCGTTGCTTACCCGGTAGCTGATTATTGCACGAGCAAATTGCCGGGTCATGGATGGAATCGATAGAAGTTCGGGCTCGGAGATAGTATTTAGGTTGAACTCTTCATCTCGCTCATCCGCGTCTACCTTTGCCGATTGAAGCGACTCTTGTAAGTTCTCCATCTTTATCTCGTCTTCCCCTGTTTGGGCGATCGCCGCAGCTTGAAGGAAAGAGACGAGAATGAAAACCAGCGGACGTTTCATTCACCCCTTAATATCTTCCTCCGGTCAAGAATCTTTTCGAATTCGGAGCCGAAGACGTCCTGCAATCTGATGGACAAACCGAACGAGTGAGTCGTCCCCAGCACTTGATGAAAAGCGGCTCCATACTCGAATTCGAAAGATAGAAACTTCAGAGAGACTCCTGCGTTGAAAGTATTCATCCCGCTGGCTGAGCCGCACCGGAGTATAAGGAATTTTGTCGGGGAGTACTCCGCGGCTATTCTTGCAGATGAGGGAAAGCCGAGCTCTTTGAAATACTCGATCCCGACATTAAGCTGGCCGGACTGGAACGCAATTCCAGCCGAAAAAGTTTGAGGCAGTCTGTCATTCGACAGGGTCATCGACGCGGAATTTACATTCGTCGCGCCGAAGGCAAAGGAAAAGTGGTCTGACAAGAACATTCGTGCACCGGCGTCAACGCTGACGGAGAAATCAGTACCGTACCCGTCGATGTATAGGTGATTTCCATTTAGGTTCATTCCCACAAACAAAAATTCGTAAACCGGCATTGACACGTTAAGGCTGAAGACAGATTCCCTGTACAGATCGAATCCGAAAGTCTGCGCAGAGGCACCGATATCAACATTTCCTAAATAGTCGCGGTAGGCCAGGCCGGTGGCCTTCACTTCCTCGACACCAAGGACGGAGGGGACATAAAAGATGTTCAATTCCCTGATCTGGGCAGCGCGTGCCGGATTGAAATAGAACGACCACGGATCTTCTCCCACCGAACACAGCGCCCCGCCGGTTCCAAGTGACCTCGCACCGGCGAATCTCCTTTCAAAGCCTGCACGCGATTCGGTAGGAAGACACAAAACGATAGCTACGAAAAGAGTTACCCACGATGCACGACCAGCGTTTGACATATCACAATGCCCTTTGTGACAGGCGGCAGATTCCGCCGACCGAGATTAAAGTTTGACCTTGACGCGGATCAGTTCACGTATTTCAGGTAAGTACTCTGATGTGATTGGTCCGCAACCGAAAGTTTTTGAAGTATTCCCTTATCCGGATAATCTCTTAAAGCATCTGCAATTTCGGAATACTTCGCGTCAAAGAAGACTTTCGCCAGTGCGCTGCGGGATCCGTTCTGGATTACAACATCAGCGATTTTATTTAATGCCGCGGCTAATGCGGCCTGAGCCGTATCCTTTTGAGTGGAAAGAAGATCTATTCCGTTGTATTCGTAATCACAAAATGCTTTCCTGAACTCTTCATATTTTCCCGACAGCACGTCGGCGGCGAGAGCATTCCGCGAGTAAGTTCCGGAACCTCCGGGTTGCCAGCCTGTCGGATAATCGCCATTCTGTCCCTGTGCCACTATGTTGGAGGCGCGCTGAAAGAACTTGCTCCCTCCCAACGGATCATACGAATCGTAATCAAATCCGAGAACGACATACATATAATAATCTACGAATCCAGTGAGCGCGTTGAAATGAAACTCATCGTGATATAACGACTGATCTTTGGCATAATTGAACTGCCATGCGTTATCCAGAATTCTGACCATCGGAGACATGTCGTTCGACTTGAAGATCGGACGTTGGCTTGCGACGAATGCTTGCGCAGTGTATACCCCGTTGGAGGCCGTCTGGAGCTGGATTGAAAGCGTGACTTTGATCTTGGGCCCTTTGAATTCCTCGCCGGTCCACCTGTAGCTGTTGATGTAATTCTGGAGATCGCGGGCTAGATTTGCTATGTTGTCTTTATCGGTTCCGCTCGGCAGCGCGTCTGAGTTTATGGTAACAGTGCTCTCGATTTCCTGGGCTGAGACAGTCCAGGACAACCCGAACATGAGGAGCCAAAGCATCCATTTCATAGACTAACCTCCGATCAGAATTTAGCTTAAGGCACTATCGAAGGCAACTTTTCGTTGATTTTTGCTGTTAGTGGTAATCGTGGGACGTGGCAGATTCCGCTTGCCTATGTCCCTAAGACAGGTTAGCTTATCGGAAATTTGTGGCATGGACAACTAATAACACATTCAAAATAAGAGGAGGTAATTAAATGTCAAAATTCGTAGCGGGAGTCGGCACGGCAATTATAGCCGGCCTTCTTCTGGTAGGTTGCTCAAAGAGTACCAGCCCTTCCGGAACTGCGCCGGTCCTAAAGGCACCCACATTCGCCGGCCCGACCTCAACTTCCGCAAGTGCAGACACGAGCCAAGGAGCCGTAACAGCAAAAAGTTATGCCAGCTTATTCAATGCATACGTAACCGGATACCTTGGATTTTACACAGCCAACGGCGGAACTCAATCCGGCAATACCTGGACCTGGACGTACGCGGCGATTCAAGGATTCACGGCTACCTGGTCCGCCACTTCGAGTAGTAACGGGTACGATTGGAAGCTTGTTTACAATGGAACCCTCACCAGCAGTGGGTCGAGCGAAACGTTCAGCAACTGGACTGTTCTGAACGGGTCTGAGACCACTGACGGCAAATCAGGGAGCTGGACACTCTACTATGTCAATTCCACCATAGCGGCATACGCGGTGACCTGGTCGACAGGTTCCACTGGGACCCTGACCGGGACCATCATTGTCAACGACACCACCGGCGCTCAGGTCGCCAAGCAAGTGTTCACTAACAATACGGACAAGAGCGGAGAACTGGTGGTATACGAAGGCCCGGCATCAGGAGCTGTTCAGGTGCTAGACGTAAAATGGACCTCAACTGGATCAGGCACATGGACGTCCTTTGATCCCACCACTGGCGAGACAAACTCAGGAAGCTGGAGCTGATAGTTAGGTTTTGAAATCGGTGGATGAACAAAAAGCCCCGCTCGTGCGGGGCTTTTTCTTTTCGCAGATCAGAGCAAGTCAGCTCGTCCGACTACTTCTTCACTCCGAGACCCTTTTCCAAGAATGGCGTCAACAAATCAATTGGGACCGGGAATATTGTCGTTGAATTGTTCTCAGTCGCAATTTCACGGAGGGTCTGGAGATATCGCAACGTAAGAGCGCTCGGCTGTTCGCTCAGTATCTTTGCTGCATCCGCCAAACGCTGAGACGCCTGGAATTCTCCTTCTGCGGCTATAACTTTTGAACGGCGTTCCCTCTCAGCCTCCGCCTGCTTCGCCATAGCTCTTTGCATTTCCTGCGGAAGGTCGATTTGTTTCACCTCTACATTCGACACCTTTATGCCCCAAGGCTCGGTATGACTGTCAATGATTCCCTGAAGTTCCTTGTTGATCTTATCGCGCTCCGCAAGAAGCTCGTCCAACTCAGATTGTCCCAGAATACTTCTCAGTGTGGTCTGAGACATCTGGCTCGTGGCAAATAAATAGTCCTCCACTTCGACGACCGCCTTGTTGGCGTCCAGAACCCTGAAGTAGATCACCGCGCTTACTTTGATGCTGACGTTGTCGCGTGTAATGATATCTTGCGGCGGGACGTCCATTGCAATCGTCCTCAGGCTCACACGTACCATCCTGTCGACAATGGGAACAAGTATAATCAGACCCGGGCCTTTCGCCCCGATGAGTCGTCCAAGTCTGAAGATGACTGCGCGTTCATACTCTCTCAAGACGCGTATTGCGCTGGCGAGAAAGAACACCGCGAAAATTACTATAATGGTCAAGATCGGTGTAGCCATATAATCCTCTACTTTGATTGTTTGACTTTCAGAACCAGTTCGACGCAGGATTCTACGATGATTGACTCCCCTGATTTCACGTTTTCATCCGACGTAGCTTTCCATATCTCTCCGTGAACACTGACCTGTCCGACGGTTCCAGGACTCAAGTCGGTCATAGCGAGGCCTTTCTCTCCTACCAACCCCTCAACTCCAGTTGTCGGCTTGCGTCTCTGAGCTTTTAATCCGACACCAACAATACCCAGGAAGAAAGCTGCAGCTACAACGACAGTTGTGATAATCACCGTCAGCGAGATGCTGACCAGTTCGAACGGCGAACTTATGAGCATGATCGAGCCCAGGAAGAGCGAGATGACCCCGCCGATTGCCAGCAAGCCGTGAGTCACTATTTTTATTTCCGCGACGAAAAGGATAATCGAGAGAACAATCAGGGCAAGACCGGCAAAATTAATTGGGAGGGTTTGAAAAGCGTAGAACGCCAGTATGAGCGAGATCGCGCCGACGACACCGGGGAGTATCGATCCGGGATTGAAGAGTTCGAACATTATCCCGAAAATCCCGACCATCATCAGGATATACGTGATATTCGGGTCGCTGATGATCCCCAGAAACTGCTCGCGCCAGTTCATGGGCACAAATTGGATTCTGGCATTCTCTGTGGAGAGGACGACTTTTCCCGCGCTTGTCTCCACCGTCTCGCCGTTGATCTCATGGAGAAGGGAATCGAGATTCGGGGAGACAAGATCGATAACGCCATCTTTGAGCGCCTCAGTCTCAGAATTCGAGATGCTCCGCCTTACCGCATTCTCAGCCCAGGAGACATTCCGGTGTCTTTTTTCGGCAATCGCCCGGACAAAAGCTGCCGCGTCGTTCGTGATCTTCTCGAACATCACCGATGACGTGTCTTCGCTCCCGGTGCCGACGGGGTGAGCGGCGCCAATGTTTGTTCCAGGCGCCATGGCTGCAATATTTGCAGACAGAGTAATAAACACACCTGCCGAACCCGCCCGTGAGCCGCTCGGAGCAACATACACAATCACGGGCACTGATGATCCCAGGATTCCCTGGACTATTTTCCTGGTGGATTCCAGCAGCCCGCCCGGCGTATTCAATTCAATCACCAGAGCCGAAACGTTCCCTTTTTCCGCGTCGGAGATCGAGTTCACGATGTATTCCGCCGCCGCCGGAGTAATCGCTGCATCGACGCGAATCATCATGACTACTTTTTCACGAGAATCTGCTTTGCCCAATCCCACAAGAAGAATTACAAGCGCTGCTATCGTCTTCACTTTGTAATCTTAACAAACGAACCGTCAATTATCAATCTAGGAAACGGCTGCCGCCGTTGCGATATTTCGAGTCAGATTGTCTAAATTACCCGTGAAATGAAGAGATCCCCCACCCAGGACATTGAAAAGCTCCTGTACCATCATGGCATCAAGTACATCGCGGGCGTGGACGAAGCCGGGAGGGGCCCGGTTGCGGGACCGGTCACGGCGGCAGCTGTCATCCTACCTGTTGATAAGTTCTTGACCGATATCCGCGATTCGAAATCACTCCCGGCAAACCGGCGTGAGGCTGCAGCGGAATGTATTAAAGAGACTGCACTCGCATTCTCCATCGTTCACATCCCCAACGACATAATCGATTCAATCAACATATTGAACGCCACCCGCCTTGCCGTGAGGAAGGTAATAGAATTTCTGAACACGGTTCCGCAGGTCATCCTGATAGACGGGAAATTCCTGAACGTAAGCGGTCGTACCTGCATCTCTGTGGTCAAAGGAGATGCGACCGTGTATTCAATCGCTGCTGCCTCAATTCTCGCGAAGACGTCGCGGGACAGGCTGATGCTACAGTACGCGAACGAATACCCGGAGTATTCGTTCGAAAAGAACAAGGGATACCTTACGTCACAACATCTTGAGGCCATTCGCAGTCACGGCTATTCACCGATACACAGGAGGAGCTTCACGATTCCGTCGTTCGGAGCTGCAGGTGAATAAAGTCGTAGGAGCCAGAGGTGAGAAACTCGCTTCCGAATTTCTCCAAAGGAGGGGTTACGAAATCCTGGAAAGAAATTTTAAATATGACCGCGGAGAAATAGACCTTATAGCGAAAAAGGATGACCTGATTGTCTTCTGCGAGGTGAAGACGAGACGAAGCAAAACCTACGGAGGCGGTGAGGAAGCGGTGGATTCGAGGAAACAAGGTCAAATAAGAAAAGTCGCGGAAGGATTTATCTCATCAAGAGAGCCTGGAGATTTTGATTACAGGTTCGACGTGATAGTCGTGGAACAAAGCGGTAAAACGACAAAGATTCGTCTTATCGAAGATGCTTTTCACTGAATTCCTATCTCCGCGAGTGCGGTCATAGAAATAAAAAAGTCCGTCACGATATTCTCACGACGGACTCTTTTCATCGAATCTATTCCTGGTTACTTCAACAGTACCATCTTCATCGAGCTAGTATAATCTTTAGTAGCAAGTTTGTAGAAATACACTCCGCTAGCAACGGAGGTTCCTGACTGGTTCAATCCATTCCAGGTAATCTGGTACGTTCCCGGAACATAATTGTTGTTCGTCAGGACTTTCACAAGCTGTCCGATCGAATTGTAAACTGCGACGTTTACAATTCCGGTCTTCGGTACCGAAAAGTTGATGGTCGTGGTAGGATTGAACGGGTTCGGATAGTTTTGTTCCAGCGAATAGGTGTTAGGAACCTTGTCGCTTACAACTTTCACTCCTGTGAGTAGGCCAAGGGCTCTCGTGAGAAGGGCGAAAGTGTATTTGGCGTTATGAACACCGTGACTTCCATCTTTGAGCACCAGCATATAATTCCAGTATGCGCCCAGCTGGTCCTTCGTGAGTTTCTTGGCACCGCTCGTGCTTATCGTTCCTGCGACCAGAGAGTCGGGAAGTTTGGAGCCCAGCTTGCTCATCAGCGAATCGACTTCAGTCTGAACTCCCGGAACCTGTCCACTGCCGGCAATCCCGGCGTAGTCATAAGGAGCAGGAATCTGATCAAAGTCGGTTATGGGTCCGTGGCACGACTGGCAAGCCGTGGTATTGTCGACCATAGCTCCCGTGCTGTCGGGACCGCTCATCTTCCAGGTGTGACCGCCGAGCATGTTGACAGCCTTCGGATCGACGCCAACGCTTGACATGTGGCATGTCACGCACGCATCAGAAACCTGAGTGTGCGTGTTGAGCCCGGTGATTGAGTTGTCTCCGAATTGATACCCGTTCTGTCCCCAGAACATATCGGTCTGAGGACCGTTGTGAGGACCGAAGTGCGACTTATAGCCTGCAGCAACAGTCGACGTGACCGACGAGCGCGATCTGTGACAATTCATGCAGAGTTGTCCGTTCCCACCGCCGGTTATTTCAAACCCGTTCGTTAAAGTATCAGCCGTGACCTTCCTGAGCTGATAAGGCTTGGACGCGTCATGCGGGTCGTGGCACGCAGCGCAAGCCAGAGGAACTCCAGCATAGCTAGACTGAGTTACTTTGCCATTCATTGCATAGTCAGCAAAACCAGCGCCGTTATGGCATTGTGCACACGAGGCCGAATTCGGCGAGGGCGCATCATCGATTTGGATCTGGGTGTACGCACTGTCGTGCGGACTGTTCAGCCACATTCTCCCCTCGATCTCGTTCGGAGGAGAATCGTGACACTGCAAACAGACGGATGCGTTCAGAGAAACGGAAATCTTCGAAGCATCTCCCCAGTGCTGATCGCCCGGGCCGTGGCAGCTTTCGCACCCGATCGTCCCCAGTTGTGCAAGCTGGGCAGACGTGTGATAGAGATGTGCAAAGTTACTGTCACCCAATGTGGACGGGAAGGTCCATCCGGACTGAGCCTTTACGTCCGCGAAATTTCCGTTCTTCGCATTGGAGTTGTAACCGGTTGTATGACATTTCAAACAACTCTGTCCATAGTGCGAGCTTATGTGCCCGTTCACACCCAATTTAAACATCGAGGCATGTTCTGTTTGCATCCAGTTTGAATAAGACGCATTCGGATCCAACCCTAAGCCCGTAAGCGCACCCTGATGGCATGTTCCGCACTGGGGGACGGTCGCCGTCGCACTGTCATTGGTGACAATGCCCATTGAACCAACACCGACATAATTTGCAGAAGTAATAACAGTCGATGTTTGTGAGTTGCCACCGGCGGTGTTTATGGTGAGATTAATCGTATACGCGCCAGTAGTGTCAAGGGTAATTGTAGTAAATGGAACGGAAGGGCTGTCTACAGCGGCGTGTCCGCCAGCAGGATTATCGACAGACCATGTTACAGTCTGGATCGTGCCTCCCGCAGAATCGATCGCCTGAAGGTAAACTATGGTCTTCTCCCCGATAGTATTGAGCCCGGTAGTCGCATACATTGAGCTACCACTGGAACCATAATGTTGCGTTAGCATGTAGGGGGACATCCCGACTATCTGAATGCCAGCCTTCGGTGTCGTTTGCGAGTAAGCCAATCCAGCTGAGAGGAAGATCATCGCTGAAACAGTTAGCAAGCTTTTCCTCATAGCTTAAATCTCCTTTTCTTGTGCTTTTGGCAGTAATTAAGAATTCTCAAATAATGTCATGACAAAAGAAAGCAAGGATAATGCCAAGAGCGACTCCCGTGATCGCACCCAAAACGATGAAAAAACGAATTATTCCATTCGTCGTGGCGTTGAAATGCTCAACAGCACCACTAACCTACACCCACCACAGGGCATTTTTGGACAGATGGCTGGTCCTGATCGGCGCTCTCTAACATGCCTCATGAAAGAAGTTGAATCCCGGGTATTTTTGAATCAAGCCTGTAGGGCCCCAAAACAGGCCGGCAGGTGGCTTCCACCCAAGTGTTGAACTGGCGGGCGTTGGTCCCTCTACGCTACGAGCCCTGATGTCAACTGAGATGGCAAGATTTACGGTAGCTAAATGATCAAAGATCTCATAGTGAAACTCACTGCCATTTCACCGGAAGGGTTCTCCCTTCGATTCAGATACCACTGCCCGATTGAACGCTATCTGAATCCCGTCCTAGAAGTATCGCAAAGCGAGAGAAGTTGAAACGGCCGATTGGATTGCGGAACCAATTTTTGTTGCTTGGCTGGCCGCAAATAAAAAAGCAGGACGGATAATTCCATCCTGCTTTTATTGATCTCAGAATTTCAACTCAATAGAGGAACATAGGTTTGTTGAGCAAGTGAGCTACTTTAGGTTTATACTGATCGGTGTCGTACAGCTCGCCGACATCTACGCGCTTCAATCCTTCCGTTATGGTGTCGATGGGTATGTGAGTATACTTTCCTTCCTTCAACGCAACCATTTGGCCGAATTGTTTTTTAATCACGAGATCTGTCGCCAGGTTCGCATAGCTTGTTGCGACCATTCTATCCAGGGCGTCCGGCTCTCCGCTACGCATGAGATAGGCAACTTGCTGATAAATGATATCGGAGCCGGTAATTTGTTTCAAAGCGTCACCCGTAATTTGACCGATGCCGCCAAGCTTTTTGTGGCCGTAAGCGTCTGCCTGCCCGTACTCGACGATCTTGCCACCGACCATTTGTGCCCCTTCAGAAATCGTCATGATAGCGTAGTCGCTCGGATTCCTTTTCTTGTCCTCCAGAAGGAGTTTCGCCAGTTTCTCGGGATCGAAGGCCACTTCTGAAATTATGGCACGATCGACTCCGGCGAGATAGGCCGAGATGAGAGAAGTTTCTCCGGAGTTCCTGCCAAAAAGCTCAACAACCGCGATACGCTCGTGCGAACCTGCGGGAGTGCGAAGAGCAGTAATGAAATTTACGCTTCTCGTCACAGCGGTGGAGAACCCGATGCAGTAGTCAGTTCCGAACACGTCGTTATCCATCGTCTTAGGAATAGCGACAACCGGGTATCCTTCCTTGTGGAGACGAACGCCATAACTCAAAGTGTCGTCACCACCGATCGGGAGAAGCGCATCGATCTTCAGTTTCTCCAACACTTGCAAGACGTGCGGAGTAAAATCGAGACGGGCGTCATCTTTCTTTGGTGGATTTTTCGGATCCCTAAGAAAATCCGGAACGTCTTTCGGTTTCACCTTACTGGGATTTGTCCTCGACGTATGAAGGAATGTTCCGCCCGACCTATCGACAGTTCTTGTGTTCTGCTTATTGAGAGGAATGATCCATTCATCATTGTTCTTTGAATCAACGTTGTAATAGAGCAGCCCGGCCCAGCCTCTCCTAATTCCGATTACTTCGACCCCCGCATCTTCGGCTCTGTAGACCGCCGCTTTGATGCAGGGATTCAGACCGGGTACATCACCACCGCCCGTGAGAATTCCAATTCTCATACTTTCACTCCTTTTGATTAAGAATTGCCATGTCGTATTTGTCTATTTTAATGGCGCAATAGTGCCCTGGTTTGATTCAGCTAATCTTCAACACGACCTTACGTTCATATTCCGAATGAAAAAGAGGCGACGAGATCAGGAAATCGGCCGAGGATCTGTTCGATGCCACGGGAATGTTCCACACCACCGCAATGCGGAGCAGAGCTTTGACATCCGGATCATGTGGTTGAGGCTCGAGGGGATCCCAGAAAAAAATCAGTATGTCTATTTTTCCTTCAGCGATCTTTGCGCCCACCTCCTGATCGCCTCCAATGGGTCCGCTCAGCATCCTCTTGATCCGGAGCTTGAGCGTGTCCACGAGCAGCTTGCCAGTGGTCCCAGTCGCAAAGAGTTCATGTTCCTTGAGAACATCCTTATTGAATTTCGCCCACTCCAGAAGCTCTTCCTTCTTGTTGTCATGCGCGACGAGTGCTATTCTCTTCCTCGAGTGCATCCTGAATTTTTCTTTTTTCATCGTCATCCTCCGACTTCTGGAGTGCATTTCAAAATCTTCGAACTCAAGCAAGCTGTTTCAACCCTGACTCCCAGGCTGAAGGTCGAGCCCTAAGCACCGATTCGGGATTCACGCCGGTCACGAGAGCGAAAGCGTTCCTCCGCCGCGATTTCAATTGCAGAAAAATAATCGACGTGATTCAGCAACAACATTCTCTCTTCCGATGCTACGATTTGAATTCTTCCGTCACGTCTTTCTTCTCGGAGAAGGAGTAGAGCTTATAAGAATTGACGGGAATCTTGGAATCGGACTCGAGTTTGATGTAAATTTTATTCTTCCACATCAATTTTATAAGATTATTCGGTTTCCCTTCTTTAAGATACGAAGCAAGATATGGATGGACCGTCAATTTCGCGGTATTGCCATGGCCCTCGCCCTTGTACCTGCCGAGTCTTCCTGCAATCTCAGAGAAGACTGTCGCCCGGCTTTGAACGATTCCCGTTCCGGCACATATGGGGCATGCCTCGCTGAAAGACTGCATGATACTCTGCCTTATGCGCTGCCTCGTGATCTGCACGAGACCGAATTCGGTCATGGGAAGTATTGTTGCTTTCGCCCTGTCCCTCCGGAATTCTCTGCGGAGTTCTTCGTACACCTTGCGCTTGTTGCGCTCGTCGTCAAGGTCGATGAAATCGACCACAATAATTCCTCCGATATCACGGAGTCTGAGCTGCCTGACGATCTCACGCGATGCTTCGAGGTTTGTCCGGAGTGAATTCTGTTCCTGCTCCTTGTTCGCCGCGTAGCGGCCGCTGTTGACATCGATGACTGTCATGGCTTCGGTGACGTCGATTACGATATAGCCGCCTGTCTTAAGGGCCACCCTGCGTCCGAGCGAGTCCTGCATGTCCTTCCCGACGCCGAACACATCGAAGATCGGCTGCTTCCCGCGATAAAACTCAATCTTGTCGACAAGCGTCGGCGCAAACCATTTCACGTAAGTAGTGATCTCTTTGTACAAGCGCCTCGAATCGACGACGACTCTCTGGACCTCATTGTTGAAGAGGTCCCGAATGACACTCGAAACTGTCGACAGGTCTTTATAGAGAAGGATCGGAGGCTGTTCAGACTTCACGCTCTTTTCTATCTCACGCCATGTCTTGATCAACTGTTCGAGATCGTTCTTCAGGAGCTCTTCCTCTTTTCCTTCGGCCACAGTTCTTATAATGACGCCGAAGCCCTCGGGGAGCATGCTTCTGATTATCCTTCTGAGTCTTTTCTTTTCCCGAAAATTGTAAAGCTTCTTCGAGACTCCGATGCGGCCGTCGAACGGGAGGAGGACCACATATCTTCCGGGCAGCGACACCTTACTGGTGACACGCACGCCCTTCTTTCCAACGGGCTCTTTCGTGACCTGGACGATGATGCTCTTTCCGCGGTCGAGATGGATTTCGCGCGGCGCGGGACGATATGGTCGTTGCGCGATCTGTGCTCGCGGCGCATTATGCTGCTGTGATTGTTGCTGACCCTGCGGCTGACCTGCCGGCGGCGCTGTCTCTAGCTCGTCATCCTCTTCGTGATCGACATCCGAATCATCTTCGCCGATCAGCGATGAGTACTCGTCTATGTTCGGGTCTACATCCGAGAAATGGAGAAACGCATCCTGCTTGTGCCCGATATCGATGAATGCCGCCCTGATCCCGGACATGACTCTCGCGACACGGCCGAGATAAATGTCCCCGACCATACGCTCCTTGCCGGGAGTATCGACGAAAATCTCCGCGAGCCTGCCGTCTTCGGTAATAGCAATCCGAACCTGGTCAGCAGTCTCATTGATTACAATCTCCTTTTTCATATACACCTGCTCTGTTTTTTTGTCGCGGAGAACAGTTCAGGCGATCGACCAGAATTTCGACCCGGTGTTGACCGGTATTGTGTTTCAATAGGAGATTGGAGTGTATGATTGCTGAATCATTTGGTGGACCACCTTTCGGAGGCGATATCCTGACTCGCGTATTGTCTCCCGAAAATAATTCGGCCGAGACAAGAAATGAAGCTGCGAGGAGTGGGATTCCCACACTCGCCGGCAAATAACTAACACTCCTGATAACACTCTGGAGGAAGTCTGAAGCGACTCCGCAACTTGGAATGGAAAATAGTTTAGGATGAACAGGGATGGCGTCATCCCTGAAAACTGGAATGCGAAATGCGACCAGCGACATAAGCCAAGCTTCGAGAACAATCATCCGCCGGAGACGGACAGGATGAGAATCCGAGCTTTGAGTATTATGTCTGTTTAACACCTTTACGCCGATTATTAAATCAAAACTGAACCAAACATGAACCTATCGCCTTGAAATTCCAACCGTAACTGAAGGCGAATAATGAAAGCGAAAAAAAACGAGGTCAAGCTTGCTGTGTCACACGGTCAGTACGCTTACCGTTGCTTCCTTCCGGACCTGGCGGGGTTCGGCAACTTTCCGTTGCACAGGACTTGACCTCAAAAACTCATTCCGTCGCTTTCGGCAAATTGTACAAACTTTCTGTGGAGCAGAGGGGAGTCGAACCCCCGACCTCCAGAGTGCGATTCTGGCGCTCTCCCAACTGAGCTACTGCCCCGTAAGCGAGCTTCGTCTTCCACGGGCCAAAAAGCCCATAGAACATGCCTTTTTCAACAATTTTCAATAACAATTTAACACGGTCATCGACGCTGTGCAAATGGACGACATGATATCCGAATGTCCGTATGGTTATCCTGCGGACGCTGCGGGAGGCTCAAGGGCTGAGGGAGATCAAGCCTTGGGGAACTACTGTTGTGCACTGGATGACATGGCCTTTGATACGGTAATTATTCGGGTAACCGCACGCGGAACACCGACGTCAGAAAGGATTCGCGGAGCAAATTAGAAAGGTCGCGAAATTGAAATCGCGGCCTAATTCGTCCATGGTTTAAACGGTGAAGTGATCGCCGCCTGGAGTAACAGCGACCACGTCGAATATTTTCGGATCGGGACTACTTGACCAACAACATCTTGTTTACCATGACATGACCATCAAGGTCCAATCGCGCAAAGTACGTAATGCTGGCAAAGCCCCACACGTTGAGGAGGGCCTCGTAGGCTCCCGCTTCCTTCCATGAACGGAAGAGCAAGCTCCGTTCATTTCATTAAAATCATCTTCCTGATTTGCCTTTGAGAACCATTTTCCAGAACCGAGAGATACAAGCCGGACGACAGACCGGAGGAATTGAACCGGACGACATACTTCCGCCCTGGGTCGGCAGTTCCCATAAAAAGTGTAGCAACGCGTTGGCCCAGGATGTTGTAAACTTTCAACGCGGTTAATCCTCTCTTCGCGACGGTAAAATCTATTTCAGTGGACGGATTAAACGGGTTGGGAAAATTCTGATAAAGTTGAAACGCGAGCGGGACATTTGGAGATTCGTTGACACCGGTGGTGCGACCGAATTTCCCGACACCAAACCATCCGAGGGCCGTAATATTTCCCCGCGAGATTGTATAAGGCTGACTGGAAAGCTGGAATGTGTAATTGCCGGAACCCGCATCCGAATCAGGCTGGGAAAGGAGAAATATCCTCGAATCATTATCGCGATTAGCTGCGAAGGGTGTATTCTCTTCCGCTGACATCCATCCGAGTTTTATGGCACAGTCGGAAGTCCCCGCTGACTGTTCGGTGATATCCCATTTTACATTCACTCTCCCCCCGTCGCCGCCAGCGTATTCGGGCAGACTTGAGTCAGGAATTACAGACACGGAGAAGGCATCCGGACCGTTTCCGTTTGTGATCCAGACAGGCGAATAAGCTTCATGCGTGCCGACGGGGAATAACGTCTGGGCAGATCCCACACTGGCAATCGTCATTTGACCACCCGAGGTATCGGTCATTGCATAAGTTGTTGCGGATCCTCCGACTACAGAGGCAGCGACGACATTCTTCCGGCCGAGAAGGAGCTGACCGTTTACGAATGCAATTCTACCCTTGACAACTACGGAATTTGTCAGAGAAACGCCGGATGAGTTTATGATTGTAAGGTTGTTAACACTGTCGGGAAGATTATCGCCCGTAATCTGCGGCAACGATCCGCTGTAGACGTAGTTGGCGTTCTTGCTGTAACTCCGGGCCCCTGTTACCTGGACAACTCCGTTCGAAGCAACTCCGTCGTGATAAGTAATTGAAAACGTTGCACCATCGTCTAAAGAAAATGACTGGCTTCCCTTCAGGGTGTCGCTCGGGGCCAGAGTCAACCCGCCATTGACGACAAATTTTCCGCCGCCTGCGCCGCCTGACCACGATGTGCTGTCCGTAACGAAGGTAAGGGAGGAGGACGCGGCAACTGTGTCAAAGACGACCGGTTGCATCGTGAGAGATGACATCGCGAACGGCTTGCCAAGTATAACAGATTGTCCACCCGCGCCGGTAAAATTGAAAGCGAATGCTCCGATGGAGTTCGTGGCGTATGAGACGGTGTTGTCTGTTGTGAAGTTCCCTTTCAGGTTCAGTATGCCAGTTTCACTGGTGGACGTAGAACCGGTGCTGCCGCCCGCCTGGAGGGTGGCGCCGTTTGCCATCGAGAGATTTCCTCCGATGTTGATAATTCCTGTTCGACTACCAGCAGCTGTCGTTCCCGAGAACGGTCCGAGCCTGGCCGAATTGGGACTCAGAGCGCTCCCGACGAAAACATTTCCGTCAACATTCCATACTCCGACTACATTCGCGGTACCGTTCGTGTCGACGGCAGACCATTCACCGCTGTTTACAAACACGCTGCCATGAATAGTGTGTGCGAGACTGACAGTCGCACATCCGCTGAAGATGGCGGCAGGTCCCCCTGTTTGTATTATCAGGTTTCCGTTAATGGTAAGATTTGTCCCGGCGACAGTACCGCCTCTTGACACGATCACATTGCCGAAAGTGGAGTCGTAACCGGGGCTTCCGAGAAGATTTCCCGCGCCGGAAGTGTGAACATAGAAGCTCGACGGGCTGATGTAATACTCCCCGGCCTGGACAAAAGACGGTTGAGTTGGCAGACTGTTGTAATACCAGGCGCCGGATTGGACAGAGATGGATCCCGACACCGAAAGAGGCGCCTCCACGTTCAGCTTCGAGTTCGACTGAAGAATCAGACTTCTGCAAGTGGCGGGTGGAGAGGACGTGACAATCACGGAATCGCCTCCGGAGATTACGACATCCGAAGTATCGACAGGTATTGCGCCGGACTTCCAGGTCGAGCCGGAGTTCCAATCGCCGCCGCCGGTGCCGTTTGTCTCAGAGTAAGTCGAGCCGATACCGCTCTCGAACGCGCCGAGGTCGGGCGCGCTGCCCGCGAATCGAAGACCGACATCAATGCCGGCGTCGATCAGCGAACTGGATGGGGCAAGTCGAAACAAAGGCGTGGAAGGAAGGGATCCGTCCGGCAATCTTGTGACTCTCGCCAGAGAAGTATCGAGGCTGAGAAAATCGGAAGCCATGACGGAATGATTCGTCCAGCTGTTCGAATCGATCACTGCATCCGCATTGAGCCTCGCGTCACCCCCGCTTCCCGCAGAAGAATTCCACCCTCCGGCATAAGAGAGATCGTTCTTCAACGTGTCTTCGGCAACCAGAGGGACGGAGGGAAAAGAAAAATTGTAAGTGCCGTTACGATACGATGTGCAGTTATAGAGGGTGACACCGCCCATGTTGTTGTTCTGGTCGAAACCCTTCACGACATTGTCGAAAGACACGCAGTTCGTGACTACGTGGAGACCGATGGAGTCGGCGCCGCCGAGCTTAAACCCGTTTCCGTTGCCGGTGAAGCCCGATATGCCCCAGAGATTGTAACCGTTGTGGAACGCCCAGCAGCTGTCGAATATCACGGGAAAGCCGGTCCCGTAACAATCGTAGCCGTCATCGGCGTTGTCGTACACTCTGCAGCCGCGGATGACATTTCCCGGTCCAGCCACAAGTTTCGCGTCGATGCCGTCGGCATTCTGTCCTTGAGTTGCGGGATCGTTATTACCGAACGAGTCGCAATTATGAATGTAATTGTAACTTCCTCCATTGCTTATCTGGATGCCTGAGTCTTTACAATTTGAGATCTGACAATTCTCTACGATGTTGTAAAAACCGCTGATGTAAATGCCGTTGTCGCCGGCATTCCTGATGACGAGTCCCTTCAAGTACCAGTAATTTCTTTTCAGTTCGATTCCCCTAGACGAGGATGAATACGACTCGCCGGCAAAATCGAGGATGGGGGTCTCTCCCGGATATGCCCAGAGATTTATATAATTTCCCGCCGTACCGCTGACACCGGTGCCTAATGTGCTGGAGATATTATATACGCCTTCTCTCAGATATATTGTCGTCCCGGCTGTTGCCATCGACATCGCCTTTGAAATCGTCTGTAGTGGTGCTCCGATCGTGCCCGCGTTTGAATCGCTTCCGCTTGGTGAAACATATATCTGTCCGTACGCGGCAGCGGAAAGAGAAAGAAGAGCCGCAAATGCAATATTGATTTTCACTCAATTATCCCTTCGGGAACAATTTAATTGGATTCATTTATTTAAGAGTCGACCATTCAGGTACGAGTTGTCAAATGTCACACCCGCTGCATTCACTATATAATTCCCCTTGGAGACTCCGTTGAATTTACAATTGACCAGGTCTATGTTTTCCACTTTTGAGCTGTCGAGCCCTGCAACGTAGAGGCCGTACTTGCTCTTTTCACTTTCAACATTATCAAGAAAAATATTTTTCATCACTGGAAAGTAGCTATACCCTTCGGCCTCTCCCGGATCGTATTGCATATCGAGTCTGACAATTGATTCGCTTACCCGACCGACGTGTATGTCTTTGACGTAAATGTCCTTAACCATTCCGCCTCGTTTCGCATTCGACTTCATTCTCAGCACCTGGTTGAGGTTCGGGCTGTCCATTGTGCAGCTATCTACATAGACGTTCCAGCACCCGCCGCTTACCTCGCTCCCGATTGAAACTCCGCCGTGGCCGTTCTCCATTCTGCAACCGGTGATTACCAGGTCCGTGCTGGGCACATCGACCCGCCGTCCATCGTTATTCCTGCCGGACTTTATTGCAATGCAATCGTCTCCGTCATTGAAGACACAATTTTTAATGAGGACATCGGAACACGATTCAGGGTCACAACCGTCAGTATTCGGACCATCACTGCTCACGCTGACACCTTCTATAGTCACGTTGTTGCACAAAGTCGGATGGAGAAACCAGAACGGGGCGTTCTTCAGAGACACTCCGCTGATGAGCACATTCTCACAATCGTAGAACTCCACAAATGTAGGCCGGAGGTAATGGCCATCTCCGAAGACTCTCTCTTTGACGGGAACATTTTCATCGCCCATTTTCATGAGAAGCGGTCGGCAAGTGCTGTCCAGCTGGCTCGGCGTGCCGGGTTTCCATCCGAACTCTTTGCTTCCTTTCCATGGCCACCAGTGTTCATTGTCTCCCTGCCCGTCCAGCGTTCCGCCGCCAGTTAGCGCCACATTCTTCCGGCCAAACGCGTAGATAAGCGGCGAATAGTTCATCAACTCAACGCCTTCCCATCTCGTGTACACCAACGGGAGATAATCCGACGGATTCGTGCTGAAGCGGATCACGGCATCTTTTGATAAATGTAAATCGATATTGCTGACCAGATGAATTGCGCCGGTTAGGAAAACCCCTTTAGGAACTACCACGTGTCCGCCGCCGGCGTCAGCGCATGCCTTTATGGCTTTTGAGAATGCCTCGGTGCAAAGAGACTTCCCATCACCAACGGCGCCAAATTCGGTGACGTCGAAATTGCGGTCAGGAAACGACGGCCGAATAATTTTGTGGACAATTTCCGAGGCACGCCACCAGCCGGAGTCCCTTAATTGCGGGCCTGCCTGAAGCGCTCGCGGAGTGAATCCGCCGGCGAATGCAACAGAGAGAATCAGACTTGATAACGCTAATCGAAAAATTTCGCGACCGCGTTCTTTCAAATTTCTTTCAGGAAAAGACATGTGTGGTTATCCCGATATCAATGTTAGTGCGGATTTCGTGTCTCTTATTTTATCGTTACAGCATCCGCGGCTGCATCGGATCCATACTTTACAGGCGTCTTCGCACCATCGGTTGGAGTCCCGATCAGTCTTATGCCTGCGGAATTCTTTCCGGCAACTATCAGGAAGACGTCTGTGGCCGGCGGACAATAGCCGTTCTCGATTACGACGCCCTTGCTTTCGGTCAGCGAATAAACCGGTCCTTTCTGTGGTATGATCCTGACATTTTCCAAATTGAAGCCGGATACGTTGCTGGATTCAAAACCTTTTTCCGTGGAGAAAGTCGAATTGGTAATCGTAATACTGTCAACCGGCATCTCGGGCAGACCGAACGCCCGTACAGCCTGCTTCGCACCGTCGCAGTGAATATTGTTCAGATGAAAATCTTTGAATTCCGGAGTCTTGTCGGTTACCGCCTGAGGAGCGCTTTCTTCATCTCCCTTTTCCTCGTAGTACGTATCAAAGAGCACTGCTTCGTTGACGATGTTCTTCATGTACACGCTATCGACAAATATATTCCGGACAGCTCCACCTTTGCCTCTCGCGCTCTTGAACCTCAGCCCGATATCGGTCCCCACAAAGTCACAGTTTCTTACCGAAATGTTCTCGATCCCGCCGTCGACGTTACTTCCGATTACGAAGCCGCCGTGAGCGTGATATACGACGCACTCCGAGATCACCACATTCTTCAGCGTAGGACCGGATGCATTTTTGTCCGGACTCGATTTCATGCAGATACCATCGTCTCCGGCAGTGACCGTAGATTTAAAGATGACAACATTCTTCGACGAGCTGATGTCTATGCCGTCGCCGTTCTGTGCCCAATACTCGTTATTGATTCTCGCATTTCTAATTACAACATTTTCACACCAATTCGGATAAAGAGCATATGACGGAGAATTTTCAAATGTCGGACCGTCGATCAACACCTTCTTGCAGTTGACAAGGAGGACAAGCATGGGTCTCATGA
The DNA here is from genome assembly GCA_036567965.1 of Candidatus Kryptoniota bacterium. Classification (NCBI taxonomy): domain Bacteria; kingdom Pseudomonadati; phylum Candidatus Kryptoniota; species Candidatus Kryptoniota bacterium. Next base: position 303,332 of record DATCTN010000031.1, on the reverse strand, counting down.
AGTCTCTCGCCGGGAGAAAGTCCGCAGCCGTCAGATCTTTTTTATTCTTCGCCGATTTCAGGTTCTTCACATACTCTGCCCCTTTTTCAGCGGCCTCAGACGGCCACCACATCGAGCCGTCCTCACTTACGACGCCGCCAGACTTCGTCAACTCCTTCCACAGCGTCGGTGAAGCTTTCTCGTGCTTTACAGGGCGCCACGTGATTCCGCTGCCGTCGATGAGACCGGGACCGGTGAGTGCGATGTTTTCAAGATCGACTCCCATAATCGGGGATTCTACAATCCAACCGCGGCGCGGGATATTGACAATCTGATAGTCAGAATGGTTCCGGCTGAACTCGATCAACGCTCCCGCATCGAGATGGAAGTCGACGTTACTCTTAAGGCGGAGTGGTCCGGTGAGCCACAGACCCTGGGGGATTTCCACTCTTCCCCCACCTGCCGCGGAACAAGCGTCGATCGCTTTCTGAATAGCTCCGGTGTTCATTGTAAGTCCGTCACCGATGCCCCCATAATCGAGTACGTTGAAATTCCTGTCCGCGAATTCCGGAAGCATTACCTCAGGCATTTGGAACGCGAGACCCGAAGTCACTTTTCGAAGTTCCTGCCTCAAGAGGTCCCGGGAATCAGGGAAAGTTGCGGCTTCGCCCATCATTGCGATCGCAGCGGCGGTGAGGAAGAGCACGATCTTTCGGCGATTGTTAAAATTCATTTCTGTTTGTTCCCCAAATGATTTCGTGGTGTGAAGATGGAAAAATCACGGGCTCCGCCGCATCTGTAGCGGCGGAGCACCGGGCGAATGAATCAATTACGTCTTCACTTGTATTCCGGCCATGACATCGGCATGGACGAATTACTTGATCATCAACATTTTTCCGACGAGCGTCTTATCACCGACCCCAAGACGTGTGAAGTAGACACCGCTTGATAGCGTCGAGCCGTCAAATATCCTGTTGTAGACTCCGGGATTCATTACCTGATCCACGAGAGTGGCAACTTTCTGTCCGACGTAATTGTAAATCACAAGCGTAACGCGGGCTGTCTTAGGAACCGAGAACTCGATATCTGTGGTCGGGTTGAAAGGATTCGGGTAATTCCCGAGAGAAACTGTCGTCGGCACCAAATTATTTTTGTCCTTCACGGCAGTCAGCTTTCCATAGCCGACACCGACGATCCCGTATGTTGTGACTCCTGATTCAGTGATCAGATTTCCCGACACGGTGGACCCGTGAGTCGCAGTTGGGTTCAGTGCGACCCATGGAACGGCCAGAGATGGTTTTCCGATGAGTGTAACTGAGCCGGTATCGATATTAGGAACGCCTTTCGCGTAAACAGTAAGATCATAAGTCCCGGTAGGCGTACCGCTTGCGGCAAGAGTCCAATATCCGCCGTTCCAGTAACTTCCGATTCCGGCCGGCAATCCAGCTGAAGTAGGATCTGCGGCGGTAAATGAAGCAGAGAGATTTGACGAAGCTGTTGGAGCGGCTGTGTAGTTCAGTGTTACACCGTGGTAGCCGGATCCATCGCCTATCGGGAACAGGTAAGCACCCGTCGCGCTGTCGGCGCGGGTGAGTGTGCCGATGACATAAGAAACGCTGTCGCCGACAACTGCGCCTGTTTTCTTTCCGCTCACAAGAATTGTGTTAGTACCCAGATTTAGTTTTCCGCCGCCATTCATCGTCAACGTTCCTGAGACAGTATCGCTCGCTGTCAATGTCACGCCTGCTGTATCGCTGATTGTAAGATTACTCATCGTGGTCGGACAACCGTTTCCTGTTACCTGAGCGGTCGTGCCGTTGAAAAGGTAGCCGGCAGCGGTCGAGAACGACTCTGCACCTTTCACCTGGATGTTACCTGCATTCGAAGTGTCAACTCCAACCGCCGCAGAAATTCCCAGAGTGCCGCCGGGGGCCACCACAAAGTCCTGATTTCCCATCAGCGTGTCGGTCGGGCTGAATTTCAAAGTTCCTTTCACCACGAACGCTCCCCAGCCATTCGCCGGCAAGCTGGGTGGTGTCGATCCGCCGACTCTTCCCCATGGCCGCCCGCCTGTGAAGACGGCGGTGGCACCTGACGCAACCGTATCACAGAAAGTGGGATACGCGCCGGTCGATCCTTGCGAAAAACCCAGCGGCACTCTGAGGGTGATGTTCTGGGTGCCGGTGCCGACGAAGTTCAATGCAAACTTGCCGAACGTATTACCCGCGACTGCAGCCGTAGTGTCAAGAATCAGGTCACCCTTCAGGTTGATCTCGCCAACTTCGTTTACCGCGTTATCGCTCGAGCTGCTGCCGCACTGGAGTCTCGCGCCGTTAATCACTTTCAGGTATCCGCCGATATCGAATGTACCATATTTGGTGTTGGCGTTCGAGCTCGTGAACGGGCCGTACCTTGCCTGTCCCGATGCAGTTGATGGATCTCCGATGGTGACGTTTCCATCGATGGTCCATGTACAAGACATTGGAACGCCGGTACCCAGATCGCCGTCAACAGCCGACCAAACACCGGTGATCAACTTTACATTTCCCATTACATGATGAGTGAGTGTTGGACCGGCACTCGCGGCAGTGGTCGCGCTGATACCCCTGAAAGTGTTTGAAGTGGAACCAGTCATTATAGTCAGGTCACCTTTGATTGTCAGGTTCGCACCGCAGCTAGTGCCGCCGTTCGTTTTGTTGTCGATGTAATTGCCGAAAGTGGAATCGGCCTGACTCGAACCGACGGTACTGCTTCCGGCGGCTGTAAGGACATAAGTGCTTGCCGCATCGATATTGTAAGCCGTCGCACCGTTCGGCCAGCCGGTCAGCGAGCTGTTGCTATTGTAGAACCAGGCTCCTGCATCGATCGTGAAAGCGCCTGCCACACCAAATGTTCCGCCAGACGATCCACCAAGTACGTTCAGTTTTGCTCCGGATTGGATCTCGATATTATTCGCGGTTACTCGCGTTGAAGAAATTGTATAAACAGAATCACCTACCGCGATCACCACGTCATAGGTCGAATCAGGCACGACGCCGCCCGCCCATGTTGAAGTGGAAGTCCACAATCCTCCGCCTGTACCGTTGCTTGTTATTTGTGCCGATGCGGGGCGCGCGCAGATTACAACTGCCAGCGCGGCGATAGCGAATGAGAACAGAAGGTATTCATAGAAACTCCTCGCGGTTCCCGCTATCAATGTGGAGTATCGATTTTTCATTCCGAACATGGTCGGCTCCTTTCGATTTTTTATCCGGTTATACAATATTGAAATCAACCTTCTATTTTTCATTGCCTCACTTAAAGAGTTTGTCGAGAAACGTGACCGTGTATTGAAGTGTTTGATCGAACCAGGG